>JAPLZN010000032.1 GCA_026395035.1 Candidatus Vogelbacteria bacterium
CCGCCCCGGCGAGTACGCCACCCCTCCTCCCCGAGGAGGGGATAAAAATACAATGAGATAGGGGTGTGCGCACCTCGGTTGACCCCGTTAGAGGCAGGGTGACACCTCTAACGGGGTTGACAAGACTGGCCGATCTGTTAGATTATCGACAGTAAGATTTACGCCCCAAGGAGGCAAAAAATGAAAGTTTGCACGAATCCGAATTGTTCCTTCGCCAATAACGGCGGGAATTTCATTACGGACAGCTTGGCCAAGTTCTGCCCCGATTGCGGCCAGCCGGTCAAGGAATATGTCGCACCGATTCTGCAGTGCCCCTGCGGACATCTGCTCGGGGCCGACGACGCCTTCTGCACCCGGTGCCGTAAACCGAGGAGTGAGGCCAAAGAAATCACGCTGGAGGCGGCCTTCATGGCCATGGAGGCGAGAAAGTAGATCCCGGACTTCAGAATGGTATTAGGGCGATCCCGCGCGGATCGCCCTTTCTTTTAACTAGTTTAAATAGCAAGCCGCACCAGGCGAATTTCGTCGAACGAATAGCCTGAGCCGAGAATTTCTCGGGCCGGGGTCAAAAGGTATTTGCCGTTTTCCATGCCGTTTTGCGTCAGCGCGCGCCGAATCTTTTGCTGACTCGACACAGAGAGACCGGAATTTTTAATCAACGGACGGAAGTCAAACCGCGGATCCTGTTCTTTAATCTTTTCGCAGTGATCAAGAATCGTACCGGCCATCATGCTTCGCGCTGTCGCGATCTGCCTTATTCCTTTCCCTTCTTCGATCAATAATCTGGTCTGTTCGATGGTGGATAATTTCGGCACTTTCCCTTTCTTGCTTTTTTGGCCCGTCGTTTTGGGCGCCAGTCTATTTAGATACTCTTCTTGTCGCGCCTTGACCTTCACCGCTCCCTGCCCGCGCAAATTTTCCACTTCCCGCTCCGACGCTTCGGCAAACTCGCGATCGCGCTCAAGCACCTCGTCGTGCACCCGCAAGGCCATGTCGTTTATCCCCAACAAACACAGTCCGTCCAAGGATCGCACGCGGGACAGTGCCACATAGCCCATACCAGGTTCAAACGATCGGGAAAGATCAATCTCGGCGGCATCGAGGCTCATCCCCTGACTCTTATGCACCGTGATTGCGTACGCCAACCGCAGCGGATACTGCGCAATTTCGGCCTTAATCTTGCCTTCTTCATCGATCACCCAGGTCGCCGGTTCGACAACAATCGCAGTCCCGGAAACCGTCCGCACCGTGATTTCATACTGACTCAATCGTTCGACGATTCCCAGTGTGCCATTCACGAATCCTTGCTCAAAATTATTCTTGACGAACATCACCCGTGCCCCCTTTTTTAGGCGCAAAAGCTCCGGCGCCAAACAAGATTTTTTCAAAGTGGCGGACAACGCCTCCCGCCCGCGCGCGGTCATGCCATATTCGAATATTTGCCCGGGCAAACGCGAAAGCTCCCGCTCATTCTCAGTATCAACATTAGCATTGTGCGTGTAGAGTTTTGTCGGTTCGATCGAGAGTTTGGCCGGCCGGCCGAGGCGTTCGGTTAGCCGTTGTTTGATCTCGGCTTTCACCTCTCCGCGCCGGATAGCGTTCAAAATATCCAAAAACTCAATACCGCCCTGACGATGCTGTTCATCGAGATAGCAAATCACCGGGGACATTTTTTTCCACGCTTTGGCATGATAGGCAAAAGCCGTTTTGGGCGCGGAATATCCTTCGTCAATCCCGTCAAACAGGTCGGGTTCCAGCCGCCTAACTTCATTTCTAACCACCGGCGGAAGCTGAAAAAAGTCCCCGCACAAAACAACCTGCAATCCGCCCCACGGTTCCGTCGTCCGCTTGAAAAAACGGCAGAGCTCTTCGACCGAATCGAGATTCGAATGTTTGAGCATCGAGATCTCGTCGATCACCAGCACGCGCGCCCCGGCAAACCGTTTCCATAGATAGGGCTTCTCCTCCAGTGCCTCAAAATCTTCCGCCGTCAGATATTCACGAATACCCAAACCCGACCAGGCATGAATAGTCATCCCCGACAGATGTGAAGCGGCAATTCCGGTCGAAGCGGTAATGCCCGGTTCGATATCGTGCTCGCGCAAATACTCAATATATTTGTTCAACACAAAAGTCTTGCCGCTACCCGCCGGTCCGGTCAAAAAAACACTGTGGCCCATTTTTAAGATATCGAGAGCTTCAGCCTGAGTCATAGGAAATTAGTATATCGTATTTAGTAGATAGTATATAGTATGAAAAATCCGCCGACGGGTGACCGACGGCGGAGATATTGAGAGATGAAACTAGTTCATCCGTATTCTGTTTTGTTCAAACCGCGAGCAGGGTGGGTTTTTCGCTTTCCACCAGCTGGGCCAGCGACACCGGGCAATCCCAGGTCTCGTCACGGTCACTGTTGTAAAGAACCAGAATCGGTTCGGTACGAGTGATACCGGCCGGCCAATACCGAGTCCGAATGTAGCCGGTAACTTCCATCGGTTTGGACATTCGGCCCATCCGAACCTGTGCCCCGAGCGGGTAATTCCGCCGGGCCTCCTCGTCAAGCGCTAGTAAAGCCAATTTAAGCGACGTAGGGCACCTCCCCAAGTAAGATTGACTTTCGTATACCTATTCATACCCTGCGCTTTTTAACCCCACCTGTCAACTAGTTCCAGGGGCTAACGAGGTACACTAAAATTTCTTCCTTTCGTAGTTCAGGGTGTTTATGCGCTTAGAACTCTTGGTTTTTGAAAACAGAGATTTTACCGGCGGGCCAGATCGTAGCCAAGGCGAGCCGTTACGCCGATGGCGGACAGGTAAATCGCCAACACAATGAACCAACCGACGACGGGGATTAAGCCAATTAAGAATAGGACGACAGTGGCCAACAACAGTTTCGGCCAATCAATTGATCCGGCCGACCCCTTAAACGCATATTTTTGCAAGAGCCCGGCGGTGATGAACACAGTGACAATTGCCGAAGCAAAAAGCAGGAACAGATAAGCAAAGAGACCAATCAGCGCCAGCACCCAGCCAACCACGGAAAAGAAGAGGATAAATAGCGCCACCGGCCAAACAACCAACACCACGAAACCACGCACCAACTCACGCCAGAAAGCATTCGTCCCGGCTTCGGTCAACTGCATCATTCGCCGTGGAAGTAAGAAGAACAGCGCGAGAACAGCCACCGCAAAGGCGATCAATTTCAAGAGCCAAGCCAACCCGAGCAGGGCCAAGGTATTCCCCCACGAATATCGTTCCGGTCCCGAAATACGGGAGAAAGTAGTCTTGCCGGCAATTCGCGCCGAACTGGCGATCTGTGCTTTTTCCGACGATTGATAGGAAAAATCGCCAATAATATACGCCTGCGGACCAAACACGATCATTTGCGCGCGAACGGTTACATTTTTACCGATCGTTCCATT
>JAPLZN010000036.1 GCA_026395035.1 Candidatus Vogelbacteria bacterium
GTTGGCCATTTTTCCATCGGTCAGCAAAAAACTGCCTTCCCCTCGGCCATTAATCCGTATCGTCCCCGTCAGGATTTCTGTTTTTATATTCTTTTGATTTTTCATTTGTAATCCGTAATCCGTAATCCGTAATCCGTAATCCGTAATCCGTAATCCGTAATCCGTAATTATCCTATTCTATCACATTCTTTACATCTTTTCTAGCGCGTGATATAACGGCGACAGAAAGAGGGGAGGTGATTACCTTGATTATTTTCAGTCAAGCTTTTGTCCTCAGGATATCGAAGGGTGAGATCCAACGTTTGTCTCGCGGTGGCACTGTCTCTCAGAGTCGCAATCCATTTGGGTTCACCGTTTTCTTAGACATGCCGCGGTTGAGAGCTCGCCGACCTAAGAACGGTTTCGTTCCCGTTCGGCTTACAAATTCGCAGGTAAAGATTCTTTCCTCCGGTCGTATGGTTTGCCTTGAGGGAATGGGACTGGGATTGGGGTCGGTGTGCTGTTGGGTTAATTTGGTTCCCGTAGTCACATGAGACCATTTCAACAGCCGGACTCTTAAAACCCCGTAGTGAATTTTGGCATCGTCCTGTATTTTTGGGACCGGCGAAAGCCAATGCAAAAATTTACTACGGGGTTTGACTTTACCATATAATCTGTTAACATTCCCTCATCATGTTAATAATTCGCTTACAGCGTGTCGGTCGGATCAATGACCCCTCTTTTCGGGTCGTGGTTGGCGATTCCAAGAATTCGGCCAAGAGTGGCAAGTTTTTGGAGGTAGTGGGGAATTACGATGCCCGCCAGGGCCAGCCTCAGTTGAATGCCGAACGGATCCAGCATTGGATCAAGAATGGCGCTCAGGTGTCCGATACTGTTCATAATTTGCTGGTCAAGGCCAAAATCATTGAGGGTAAGATTATCGTCCAAATCCCGGCCAAGAAAGAGACTCCGGTTGTCGAAGCGAAAGCCCCGGAAGCTCCGGTTATGGCTAAGGAGGCTACTCCGGAAGCTCCGGCCGAAGAGGTAAAAACTGAAGAAGTTCCGCTCGAGGCTGAGACCGAGACAAAGACGCCCGTTGCTTCCATCCCGGAAGACTCTGGTGAGCCAAAAGAGTAAAGATATCCACAGGAGATAATTCAGTGATGAATGATGAGTGATGAGTGATGAATGAAAATAACTAGGCGCTGCCTAGTTATTTTAGTGGTGAGGGGCAGGTGACATTTGACGGTTGGAGCCAGATATGTGGTAGCGCTTCCAATTTCATTGATTTTGTGCTACAATCTTGGTGCGACTGAAACGCCAAATAGTCGCCCTTACCATGAAAAAACTACTTACCGTTATTCCATTGTTGTTTGTGTTTTCCCTGCCCACCTTCGCTCAAGCCTCTATTTTTGATGAATTCGTCGGGGCAGTCCGAGACCTACAAAAACAGGTCGTGGATTTGGTGAGTATCAGGATCGATGTGTCGAAAACTACCGTCGGCTCGAGTTCTTTGGATAAGAACTGGAAGACCTTTGCCGACCCAGTTTTGGGTTTTGAGGTTCGTTTCCCGACCGACTGGAGCACTTCTACTGTTTTTACCCAAACGGCTAAATACAAAAATGCCGATGCCTTCATTCGTAATTCCCGAGCTGATTTTTTGAGTAAGATTGTCAAACCGTCTTCGACCGCCCTAGATATCGCTGTTCAAGATTCGGCGGTGTTTATTTCCGCGGGTGCGTCCGATGATCGAGTCTCCCATTTGAATAAATGGATTGGTAAAGTGAGCACTAGTACCAAACAGGTTGGCTCTAGCACGGCGCTCTATATTTTACATTCCGAAAAAACCGATTCCAGTAAATTCGGTGGCGGTTCGACTGAGAAGTATGTTTTTGCCAACGGATCAACAACGATCGTGGCCGAGGCCAATTATTCGAGCGATGCTCCCGGTGGGCCGGTGAAGGCGGTTTTCGATAAGATGTTGTTGTCTTTGCGCTTTACTGTTCCGACCCTGGTGACAGTTTCGAGTTCGACCGCTTCCACCACAGCGCAAGCTACTTCTACTGAGGCGGTGGTCAGCGGAACGAGTACGATTGACCAGGCCGCCAGTGTTCCTTTGAGTATCTAGAAGAGGCAGAAGAGCCTGTTCATAATCTAACCACTCATAATAATTACAAAAAACAATGTTAGCCTACTAAAATACCCAAATTCCGGCTACAAATCATTCATCGCTCGTCAGAATAGATTGCTATACTTCCTTACTCTTCATGATTTTCGCTCGGAATTTGGACATTTTATCAAGGCATTAGATTTTGAACAGACTCTTCGTTTTTGACTTTGACTTTATTTCCCAATTGAATTACCCTAGACAGTGGTAAAACGGTCGAAAATCAGTTATTAAAGTACAAGAACCCTGAAGCAAATGGAATTTAAAGATCAGGAATTTCTGGATTACCTTGTGAAGTCGTTGGTTGATAATCCGCAGGATGTGAAAGTTGACCGCCGGGTGGACGAGATGGGAGTACTCATGACCCTGGATGTGAATCCGGCGGACATGGGCAAGATTATCGGACGCCAGGGCAATACGGCCAAGGCGATTCGTACCCTGCTCCGCGTTGTTGGCATGAAGAATAATGCCC
>JAPLZN010000109.1 GCA_026395035.1 Candidatus Vogelbacteria bacterium
CCGTACCCCGTAATATCTGGTTAAGCTGTACGGCCTCTAGCGCAAAGGTGTTCCAAAATGTTATGCTCGGGTCCACAAATAAAACCGCTTCGGCGATTTTTTTTGTTTATAGCCACGACATTGGATTTTTCGCTTGGAGGGTGATATCCTGCGGGCAGATTGGGTGTTTAACATTTTGGATTTTCAGGAGGGATATATGAAGGAGTTTTTGGACAAACCGCGCGAAGAATGCGGAGTAGTGGGAGTCTTTGGCAGTCCAAAGGCTTCGCTCCAAACGATGTTGGGACTTTTTTCTCTCCAGCATCGCGGGCAAGAAGGCACGGGCATCGTATCTCACTCGTCTGCATTGGGGTTTAGGGTCAGACGGGGCCTTGGATTGGTGAGCGACAATTATCCGCCCGAGGTGATCAAGGAATTGGCGGGAACTTCCGCCATCGGACATGTCCGGTATTCCACCAGCGGTAACAATTCGCAAGAGAATGCCTTAGCCAATGTGCAACCGCTATTCGTTGAGCTGTACGATGGCGGGTTCGCGTTGGGCCACAACGGCAATCTGATCAATGCCGTGGATCAACGCGAACAACTGAAGCGGAAAGGGTGGCCTCAGAAACTTGCGCGCTGGATACCATTGGGGCTCGTTTTGTCCGTCAGGTGGATCGCGGGGAAATGGTCATTATTTCCCGTCGGGGGATTGAGAGTCGGAGGCCGTTTGCCCGTTTGCCTGGTCGTTTCTGTGTTTTCGAACACATTTACTTTGGTCGGCCGGACAGCGTCTGGGACAAACGCACCAATTATGCCGTACGCAAACAAATCGGCCGACAGTTGGCCCGGGAATGTCCAGCGCAAGCAGATATTGTGGTACCGGTACCGGACTCGGGAGTGCATGGAGCGATGGGCTATGCTCTGAAATCGGGTCTACCTTTTGAGCTTGGCTTAACGCGCAGTCACTATATCGGGCGAACCTTCATTGATCCCAGCCAGGTTACCCGGGAAGAAATGATGCGCCTCAAGTTCAATGCCATCCGATCGGAGGTGGCGGGCAAGAGAGTGGCCTTGATTGATGATTCCGTGGTCCGTGGCACGACCAGTATTAAAGTGGTCAAGATGCTAAGGAAGGCTGGCGCGCGCGAGGTCCATCTGCGCTCCACTGCCCCGCCGTATTATTTTCCGTGCTTCTTGGGGATTGATACTCCAAAGCAGGAAGATTTACTGGCGTACCGGTTCAAAGGTGATCTGGATAAAATGGCCAAACATCTCGGCGTGGATAGTCTCGGATACATCTCTATTCCGGGACTATACCAAGCCATTCAAAGAGTCCCCGGTGACCCGGACGAGCTGGCTCTCTGTGCGGGTTGTTTCTCCGGAGAATATCCGAAATATGATTGATGATAGGGGCTGGCTTGTCTGTATGATGAGTCGGCCCCAATTTTTTTGTTTGAATTAACGGCAATATTTTGCTAAACTCTTTCCATATGATTCCCGAACTTGATCGTTTAGGTAACGAGACAACTTGCCCGATTGCGGTGGTAGTAAAAAATGGCCATTTAGCGATGGGTTTTCGGCATTATACGCCCGATAAATGGAAAACCATTTCAGTTTGGACGATACCTGGCGGTCGGTGTGACAACGGAGAAACACTCGAACAGACGTTGCGGCGCGAAACTAAAGAGGAAACCGGTATTACTGATCTCAAAATATTGAAATTTATCGGAGAAGTCCCGGGAGCTAAAGAAGGGGATGTTGTGCCAATTTTTGCTTGTGAATCAGACCAAGATCCTCAGTTGATGGAGCCGGAAAAATTTTCCGACTGGAAGTGGGTTAATTTTGCTGATTATATTAATAAAAATGAGGTCTATGGCGGTTTTAATGTCCCAGCTCGTAAATTAATCAGTGAATATCTATCAAAAATTAAATCCTAAATATGATTAAAGAATTTTTTCTCAAACAAATGCTCAAACGGCAAGGGGTGCCGGAGGGGCAAATCGATATGGTAATGACGCTGGTGAATAAAAACCCGGAGCTGTTCAAACAGATTGCCGAAGAAATTAAAGGCAAAATGAGCGCGGGGAAAGATCAGCAAGCGGCCGCCATGGAAGTAATGCTGGCGCACCAAGCGGAAATTCAGAAGTTAATGCAAAGTTGACAGGTACTCCTGTCATCCCGTTGCCCCACCCGGGATCCAGATATGATAAATCCAAACATAGAAGCCAGAGTTCTGAAGTTGGAGGAAAGAAACAGAAGGGTTGAAACTGATAAAGCCTGGGAAACTAGCTGGACCAGGCGCGGTTTACTGGTCCTGTTTACTTACCTATCAATCGGTCTCTATCTCTATTCGATTAATATCGCTCGTCCCTGGCTTAACGCCATTGTCCCGGCGGTTGGTTTTATGATCTCTACCTTAACGATGCCATTTTTCAAACGGTTATGGCTAAGAGCCTGTTCATAATCTAACCACCAATAAAAAACACAAAATACCGTTAGTTTGCCTGCTAAAATGCCCAAATTCCGGCTACAAATCATTCATCGCTCGTCAGAATAGCCCGCTATACCCCACCGGTCTGCTTCTACTGAATCAGCCGTCGGGCTCCGGCCTTGCGAAGCTACGCCAGCTCGCTTCTCACCTCGCTCTTCATGATTTTCGCTCGGAATTTGGGCATTTTATCAAGGCATTAGATTCTGAACAGGCTCTAAAATTCGCTTATAAAAATTAACCCCGTAATCCATGGATAAGAACGACGAAGTTAAAAAGATCGTAAAGAACTTTTACGGCCAAGTGGCAACCAAGAGTAGTTGTTCCTGTTGTGGGACCAAGGCGCAAAACGCCCAAATCGCCAAAAGCATCGGCTATTCGGATGAGGAGTTAAAGATCGCCGGCGGGACTAATCTGGGTCTAGGTTGCGGCAACCCGACCGCCGTAGCGCATATTAAAGAGGGTGACACGGTAATCGATCTTGGCTCGGGAGCCGGATTGGATTGTTTTTTGGCCGCGCAAAAAGTAGGCGAGACGGGCCGAGTGATTGGGGTTGATATGTCCCCAGAAATGATTGCTCTTGCCAACGAGGCGGCCCAAAAACAAGGCTATAAAAATTTGGAATTTCGCTTGGGAGATATTGAAAACCTGCCGGCGGATGATAATTCGATCGATGTGGCAATCAGTAATTGTGTCGTAAATTTGGCTCCCGACAAATTGAAAGTATTTAAAGAAGTTTATCGTGTGCTCAAAACGGGCGGTCGGATGTATTTGTCTGATATTGTTTTATTAGGTGATCTTACCGAGGAGCAGAGGAGTGATTCGAATTTGCTGGCTGGCTGTGTTTCCGGGGCTCTGCTTAAGGATGATTACCTTAAAATAATTACTGATGCCGGTTTCCAGGTGGCGGTATTGTCGGAGGATAAAGAGATAAGCAAACGCCAATATCAAGGAATTGCCCTCGAGAGTATCAAGATCGAAGCGAAGAAATAGACCAAACTGTTATTTTACTTCTATCCATTTTTTTTAGGTATCTTTACCTGATGAGTTTAAGTATCGGCCCGGTTGAACAAATCCGAAATTCCCGTAGAATTATCCTATGATCCAAAACAAAGTCGTTTTTTTCGATCTCTACCAAACACTGCTTGATGTTGATGTCGGAAAAGGAAAAGAGGGGGCCAAGGCTGGATTTGAAAAAATCATTGCCCCGTATTTGCGCCAAAAGGAGACAGAAGAATCCGAAGCTACGATGGTTTCAGAACGCTATTCCGACGAGGTCCGGGCTTTTTACCAGGACCGTAACAAAGAACTATTTCAGCACAGTTTTCCCGTGGCTCTCTCTGCTGTTTTTAATAAATACTACCGTCTAAATATCTCTGCTGCCGAAATGGTGGACCTTGTCTACGAGTTCAGGAAGGTGAGTCGCGGGCACCTGATGCTTTATTCTGGAGTGCGCGAGATGCTGGATGTCCTGTCGGCAAAGTATGTACTTATGGTGGCAAGTCATACCCAGGGTATGTATACCGAAAGAGAACTGGAGGAACTAGATATCTTAAAATATTTTAAACAGCGCATTTATTCCTCGGACATAGGTTTCAAAAAGAAGTCAAACTCTTTTTATCAGAAATGCCTTGAGGTTGCCGATCTGGATCCGAAAGACTGCGTGATGGTAGGTGACAATCTGTATGATGATATGTTTATGGCCCAGCAAAATGGCATCCATACCGTTTGGATCATGAATCCTCTAACCAAGGATCAAAATGAAGCAGAAGTTCAGCCGGAAGCTCGTTTGCCGATTGAGTCTATCAAAGATTTGCCGAGCGTTCTCGAGAAAATTTTGGGCTAAGCTGCCATTGACTTTATACAAAATCTGGAATGAATGTGTGGTAATTAAATTCTAATAACATTTTGCCAGTATCTATGGATTCAAAAACATCAAAATTACTGGAAGGGCCAATCATTAAATCACTTTTCACACTGGCGATTCCAATTATTCTCGCTAGTATTCTGCAAGCCGCCTATCAGCTTACCGACGCCTTTTGGGTAGGAAGACTCGGTGGTGCCGCTATTGCTACGGACTCGGTGACTTTTCCACTTACTTTTCTCCTTATTTCATTGGGAGCCGGACTGGCTGACGCCGGATCAACTCTTATCGCTCAATATGTTGGCGCCAAAAATGATAAAATGGTCAATCAT
>JAPLZN010000124.1 GCA_026395035.1 Candidatus Vogelbacteria bacterium
CGTCGAACGATTTACAACCAAAGAAGGACCGCTGGTGATATTGGTCACACTGCCGACCAAGATCGGTTCGCAAACCGGCGTGCCATTCGCACTAATGTCGCGAATCGCCTGTCCGACCGGGCAGGCATTCTTCAAACGAAACTGCACGACATCCGGATTAACCGTCAAAATATAGGAATTGGTCGTTGAGCCATGATTAACGGTCAAAGACGGGCCGCTCGAAATCGTCGTAAAGGTACTGCCGATTCCGCCAACTGCTTGACAAACTACCGTCCCGTCCTGATTAACCTGCTTGACAGCATTGCCATCCGGGCAAACACCGGTCACTCGTCGTTGGGTGACAGTGTCATCGATGCCAATCGTAAAATTGTTGATGGCATTATGGGTAACATTGATACCCAAGCCATTATTGATGATCACATTGGCCGTAGTCGTCCCCCCACCTTGATTCAAGCTGTCACCGCGAACACAGTGATTACCATTCTCATCGCAGTAAAACTTGGCCCCAACGGCACCCTCTACATCCACGCGCAGAACCTGCTCGCCAGTCGACGGGCGCAGGGTTGCGACACCCAATTTGCCATCCACGAACATATTGGTCAACGAACGAAGACCGCCCGCCACCAAACCGCCCCACTTAATCTGACCGCGGGAGGTCGTTTCTAAAAACTGCGCACAGGCCGGATTGGTCCGATCACAGCTCTGCGGGGTAATAGTGTCATCAATCGCCACCGCCAACGCCGGGGTCGCGATCAAAACCGCCCCGATTACCAAAATAACCTTCCATTTGCTCATGATATTATAGGTTAACATACTAATATACGAATGATACGAATAATACGAATGGCTACGAATGGGCCAGAATTAGATGCCTTATCCGGCATTTATTCGTAGCGATTCGTAGATTGGTATAATTCGTAGATTCGTATGTTTAACTAAAAAAACCTAGCTTGACAATAGGTTAATAAAAAGGACAGAGAGTCTTCGGTCGCTGTCCACTAGCTAAACACCCACCCAGAAGAGACTCTTCCCCCGTCTAAAGACAGGCTGGTTTGTCTGCTAAAAAGTCTAAATTTCGGCTGCAAATCACGAATCTCTCGTCGGCAGAGGTGTCTATGCCTCCTCGCACTTCGCGATTTTCGCTCGAAATTTAAACCTTTTAGCTAGACATTAGCTAGCGGACAGTGCCCTACCCCCGTTCTACCACAGCCGAGCGGGGAATGCAATGATTACAAGACCAAAACACAGGGACGGTCAGCAAAGCTGACCGTCCCTGTGTTTGACTAATTTAACCCTATTGAGAGAGGCAATAAGCGTCAACTCGGTCTTCAACCGATCCGTCGTTGTCAAACCAGCCCTGACAACCATTGGTAATCGGTTTAACTCCATGATTTCCGCAATCCGATTCTTCGCAGTCGGATTGATAAGCACTGCAACCCGTTCGAACCGTATTACCTGGACAATAGGACTCTACCTTGATCCAACGATTCCCAGAATAAATTTTTGTATTATTAGTAACCGTCACAACACTCTTCGTTGTCGGTTCACAGACCACTGTACCGTCCGCGGCAATTGAACGGATTGCTGAACCGACCGTGCAGGAGTTTGATACCCGACGCTGAACAGTGTTGAAATCTACCGACACCGATCCGACCGTTGTGATCGGAGAGGGGGAGAGAATTATTCCCATCCCCTGATTCAGTCGAGAAATACCTGTGTTGCCCCCGGTCGCCGGCGTTTGCCAAGTAGCATTTCCGCTCGTATCAGCAGTTAATACTTGGCCGGCCACCGCCGATGAACCCACCTGAAGCTGAGTGACTTTTGCCTTACCAGCCACATCCAGTTTTGCCGATGGCGCCGCCGTGCCAATACCGACAAAGCCGCTAGCATTATAAATATTGGAACTGGCCGTCCAGCCATTTAATCCGTAATACAGCGTATTTCCCATTACCCCAGCCGGTAAATTCGAGCCACCGAAATTAGTAATCCTGTTTCCGTCGATATACAATCCACCATTGATATTTACATCGCCGTCAAAGTAACCGGCCCACTGCCTGCTCCCGTCGAGAGCGGCCGGGATCCGATTATCGCGCGTGCCAGTTCCGGCGTGCCCCATGTCGGTCGCATAGAGACCAACAACCCCTTTGTTAAAGGAACCAATCTTCGTTCCAATCAGTTTGGCCCCATAAGTCTCCCCTGTTCCGTTGGAGAGAGCCGCCAAGGCTGTCCCGTTCACACTATCAACATAGGTATAGATGTCACCGTAGACACTCAACCGAGATCCCGGAGTGTTACCGCCATAATTTATGCCGATATTAGTTCCATTGTTGTATAGCAAAGTATTCGCTACCCAGCCCGTTCCGTCATGCCGTAAGGTCTGACCACTTGTTCCCGCCGGTAAATTATTGCCGGCTGTCATAGTGCTCAAACAAATATCACCCGTCGGACCATTTTTACTTTTATCAATACAGAAATCCCCCGCCGGCCCTGAAGCGGCGACTCGCCCAGCTACTTCCAACTTATTGGCCGCATTGGGAGCCATGGTGTTTATCCCGACAATTCCATCTTCCGTAATCCGCATTTTTTCATATGTCCAAACATTGTCTCCGTTTTTCGAGCTGCCGCTGGTGTCGCTCACAGTAAAGAAGCCGAGATAACCTCCAAAGTTATGACCGCCCCCTGGCGCGATAGAATTGGTCGGAGCCCCCTTAATTGCCGCATACAAAAATCCTCCAGCGGTACTATCGGTGAAACCAATCGATCCACCCATGTCCTGAGTGCGACTATTTTTGACCGTGGCCAAAATATTGACGTCTGGCTGGTATACCCCCCACGGTGCCGTCCCGCTCCAAGAATACCATTTAGTAATAGTGGTCGTACCGGCATTGAGCATTCCCTGGATAGTCAAATTGCCTGCCTTAGTTTGCGAATACCCGCTGACATTAATAGGCGTATTACAGCCCTCAACATTAGCCGGACAATTCGATGGCGTAACCCCCGCCGGCGGATCGGCATAGATAGCCAAAGCGGGCAAAGCGGAAAATGAAACTGAGAGCGCGACTAAAAAAATCGCCAGCCGTAAAATATTATTTCGCATGATAAGAGATGGGGATTATAAATAACTATTAAAAAGGTTTGAAGAGGTGCAGGAGCCCGTGAAAAGTCTAATGTCTGATTATAGGGCCCAAATTTCGAGCGAAAATCCTGAAGAACGAGGAGGTGTAGGCAGCTACCCCGACAAGAGATGAGGGATTTGCAGCCGAAATTTGGGCACGATGACAGACAAGCGAAAATTTATTTTCTTAATTTTATATCGCGATTAGACTTTGAATGGGCTCCCTGATAATGATACCAAATTTACCCGTCAATTAGTACACCAAATACTGCTTGCCTGTTGATAACCAGACAAGCAATAGGTGGTAAGCAGTAGACCAATTCATTCAGCTTCACTTGCCAATCATCATTTACTGCTTACCACTTACGGCTTATTCCTTGACTCCCATTCCGTCTGTGGTATCATATCGTTAAGTCCGTTTCGAGAGAACCGGGCACGTTTTTTTAAAAAACACCCCTTAATAATCAAGGACTGACGCAAATAATGAATGAGTCGCCCGCATTTCATTCGTAATTCGTCATTCGTAATTCGTAATTAATAATATGATCGACCTCAAAGCCTTAAAATCCGCCCTCGAACAGCTCGAGGAGGAACGCAATATCCCCAAAGAAAAGATCGTCGCCGCCATCGAAGACGCGCTGACCGCGGCGTACAAAAAAGACTACGGCAAAAAAGGCCAGATTATTCGCGCCAAACTGGACTTCGATACTGGAGCGGTGGAATTTGCTCAAATCAAGATCGTCGTTGACGAAACGACCGTCCGCATGGAAGCGGGCGACGAAAATCTCGATGAGATGCCGGAAGGCGGCGTCGATGAGAATGGCGAGGAGGTGAAGCCCCGCTACAACGAAGAGCATCACATCTTACTGGAAGATGCCAAGAAAATAAAAAAGAACGCCGAATTGGGTGAAGAGGTAATCTTCCCGCTCGAGACGAAAGACGATTATGGCCGTATCGCCGCGCAAACCGCCAAGCAGGTAATCATCCAGCGAATTCGCGAGGCCGAAAAATCGTCGGTCCTCGAAGAATATTCCGGCAAAGAAGGCTCAATCGTCACCGGCAAGGTGCAGAAAATCGAACGAGGCAATGTGTTCGCCGACTTGGGTCGGGCCACCGGCCTCTTAGCTTACGAAGATCAGATTCCGGGCGAATACTATCGCCAAGGCGAGCGCTTGCGCGCCTATCTCTACCGCGTGGACGAAGGCCCGAAAGGCATTACCCTGCGCCTCTCGCGCAATCACCCGCAGTTCATCACGGAATTATTCAAAGTAGAAGCG
>JAPLZN010000139.1 GCA_026395035.1 Candidatus Vogelbacteria bacterium
CAGCACCGGCGATCTGACCAAACTCACTCCGCTGGCCAAAGAATTGGCGCTCCGTCAACAACGCGACCACGACACCATTCGCTTCGGTTTATACACGATAAAAAATCTCGGCACGGAAATTTCCGATTTTATCGAACACGAACACAAAGACCACGGGCCGTACAAAAATTTCGCCGATTTTCTGGAACGAGTCAAGCACAAGAATATGAACAAGAAGTCGCTGGAATCACTCATTAAGGCCGGCGCCTTAGATAGCTTGGGCGAGGACCATGGGACAATGTTGGCTAATATGGAAGAAGCGCTCGCCTACAATAAAGAGGGGCGCGATGCCAATCAAAATCAATCGTCTATTTTCGGCCTTTTGCCGGAAACGCATTCTGCCCCAAAACTAGCACTCAAAAAAGCCGACCCAATTTCCGACAAAGAAAAATTGGCCTGGGAAAAAGAATTGCTGGGGCTCTATGTCTCCGGCCACCCGCTGGAAGCGCATAAAGACAAATTCGCCAAAGCCGAAATGGATATCAAAAAGGTTAAAACCCTGGAAGACGGCAAACTCGTCGTCTTCGGCGGGATTGTAGAAGAAGTGCGCGAAATCCTCACCAAAAAAGGCGACAAAATGGCGTTTGTCAAAGTATCCGATTTTGGCGACACGCTGGAAACCGTCTTCTTTCCCCGCACCTTCGCCAAATTCCGTTCCCTCATCGTCGCCGATCAGTGCCTGGCGCTCAAAGGTAATGTGTCCATCCGCAACGGCGAACCGTCAGTTTTAGTTGAGGCCGTTAAAGAACTCTAGCTAAATTTTTCCAGAGCGCTTGCCCGCCTAAATGTCCAGCAGGACTTTTGGCGGGTGCTGTTGGAGGCGGTGAAGGAGTTATAAGAAAACCAGCCAACAGGCTGGTTTTTTGTTTAGATAAGTTTAAAACTAGCAATAATTTTTTCAAAAACACTATCATCTAACACATTCGTATTGATAATATACACTATCCCCTTAACGGAAAAGATAAGGTGTTCGCTTTGTCTGCCGTTATAGTTTGGGGTTGTTTTTATCTCAATACCAGATATACCATTCAAAACAACATTAGAAATGGTGCTGTTGTTTTTTAGATCTTCGCCATCACCATATTGTTTTATATCCTCAAACCACCACTGCGTAGCTGATAAATTATTTGAATTAGGTTTTACATCAACCCATACACCCAATCCTTCTCCTTCATACTTTTTCGGCCAAAACCCCTTAATATTCTGCCCCGCTACTTCATAAAGATACCAACCTTTGGGATAATTAATTTCGTAACCCAACTGTTCATTTTTGTAAGTCTGCCAGCCGGTTGTATCAGAGCTCTTGGCCACCGGGCACGCGGTAAACTCACATTTCGGACCCGTCCGGCCAACATACGAGCCGTCGGGGCATTGTTTGGCTTCCATCGTGCAAGCCACCGGCTGGTTGCCAGTGTCTCCTGGCGTAACAATCGGCGTACTAGTAGCCGACGGCGTAACCAGCGGGTTGATAATTTCCTTAATCTTTCCCGAGCGCCAGGCGATGAGGGCGAGGGCGATGATGACAACAAGAGCAATGAGATATTTTTTCATTTTTAATTTGTCAGTAATTTTTATATAGTTAAACTACACTACAAATAGTAGCATGGAAAGATAGAAAATTGAACATTTCCGCCATAGATAAGATTGTTTATTCAATAAAAACATTTTATACTATACTTAAATTGTCTTTATGAAAAAATTTCTTGAATGGATCGGACTCAAAGAGCAACTTCATAATAAGGAGCATCAGCCGCCACTTGTGTCGAGGGGAGATATTTGGTGGGCAAGTGTTGGCGAAAATGTCGGATCAGAGATAAACGGAAAAAGCGAGCTCTTTTCCCGCCCCGTTATTATTTTCAAGAAACTGGCGCACGGCTTTTACTTTATCATCCCCACCACAACTAAAATCAAAGAGGGTACTTGGTATGTAAGTTTTCGCCATGGTGATAGGGATATGGCGGCTTGCCTCCATCAAGCTCGCGCTATAGATTACCGGCGACTATCATCCAAACTGGGAACGCTTGATGACGAGGATCTTTCACGAATCAAAAGCGGTTTCCACGCCTTATACGAGTAGGGGTATAAACAAATATTCCCCGCCATTGCTGACGGGGCCGCGGGATAATCCCGAATGTAATTATAGTATAGGGCAAACCCTGTAATTTGTCAATTTCACCGACCCCGCACCTTCGCCAAATTCCGCACCCTCATCGTCCCCGATCAGTGTTTGGCACTCAAGGGCAATGTTTCTATTCGCAACGGCGAACCGTCAGTTTTAGTTGAGGCAGTAAAAGAACTCTAACTAAATATTTCCAGAGTGCTAGCCCGCCTAAATGTCCAGCAGGATTTTTGGTGGGTGTTGGTGGAAGCGGTGAAGAAGTTGTAGTTCCTATTGAATTTTAAATTTCTTCCAATTGTCGCTTAGGCTTTTCAGTTGAGCAGATTGAAGACCTGTGTCGTGTTCGGAGTCAGTACACAATGCTTGGGCCCCCTGGAAATAATAGTACACTCCGTTTAATAATCTAACATCTCTACCCGACAGATTCGGGTTTTGAATTTTTTTACTAATTGAACCAATCGGACCATATTTAGGGTCACAATCGTTACTTAATTTTTGTAACCGTTCAGACGAAAAACTTACGCTTTTATTGTATTTATCGGAAGTAACTGCATATGTTAAATCATAGAACAAATCTTTTGGCAGTTCCAAAATAATCCCCAGTTCCGAGATGATTATTTCACGCATCTCTGGACACTCCTTAAACTCGCATTTCGGACCCGTCCGGCCAACATAGGAACCATCAGGGCATTGTTTGGCTTCCATCGTACAAGCGACAGGCTGGCTATCGCCAGCGGGAAGCAAATTGTTCAAAACCGGTACTTTCCCCGAGCGCCAGGCGATGAGGGCAAGAGCAATGATAACAACGATAGCAATGAGATATTTTTTCATTTTTTATATTGGTTCTTCTGTTTTGTCAATAATTTTTTTGATGGTTATTATATTTGATCCAGTTGAAGGATAATGTATAAGACTGAGGTTTGAAACTTCTA
>JAPLZN010000048.1 GCA_026395035.1 Candidatus Vogelbacteria bacterium
ACAAAGAATTTTGAAACGCCACTTTTGAGAACTTGAAAAATATTTCCACTACCGGTTTGTTCCAGTGTCAAAATTGTTTGGTCGGAACTCGACGCGATGGTGCTGGTGGAATTATTGAAAACAAATTCATCGGCGTAGTGGCCGTTTAATTGTTCGGCCACAATCGCGGCCGGCACGGCGCCCAACAATTTGCGGGGCGACATTTCTGCGTCCGCGCCAACTTGCACGGAAAGATACAACGGCTGATTTAAATTTACATTATCAAGCGGGGTGACCGAACCAAGCGGAACACTAAACAATCCGTTCTTGGTATGAACCGCCTGGGCCTCCGTCCAGATCGCCGACCCGCCGGTAAGTGCGGTGTACAAACGGAAGGTGATCGCGTAGTCGTTGTCGGCCACTGCCTGATTGGTCGCGACGCTCCGCATCTTACCCTGATAATTTATTTGCTTGGAAAAGTTTGCCAACCGCAAGGCCGCCGGAATGAATCTTAAAAATCCACGCAGGTTAATCGCACCGACTGCTCCGGCTCCAACAAAGAAGGCCAGCACAATCGTCGCCGTAACCAGTGTTCGTTTGAGCCAGCGCCGTGGTGGCAACATTCCCGGGTTACCGGCCGGACCAATCATGATCGGCACCGCCGTCAAAATTGACGGGGTAGTGGTCGCGGGAATTATCGGCGACGGAACGGGCGAAATTAATTCTTCGTCCACCGGCAATTTGCCAATTGATTTCAGGTAGGCAACGAGTGAGCGAAAATTCACCAGCCAATTTTTACCCAACCGCTGGGCGCCAACCTTACCGCCACGGATCAACTGGCCGATGTAGTCTTGATTGTAGCCGGCGTGTTTGGCCGCTTCTTTGAGAGTGATGAAATCCGTGTCGGCCGTGACCGTCTGGAACATTTCCTTGTCCACCGGCATCCGACCAATTGACGAGAGATAGGCGACCAACGAATGACGGCTGACCAGCCAACTTTTGCCTACTCGCCGGGCCTCTACTTTGCCACCGCGAATTAGCTGACCGATGTAGTCTTGATTGTATCCGGAACGTTTGGAAGCTTCTTTGAGTGAGAGGAAATCCGGCATTGCGATGGTTGTTCAAAAAACTCTTATTTTGCTCAATATCTCGTCTATCCGAGATTGTTTTTTCAATCAAATTATAGCAAAGTTTGATGCCGGATTACCGCTGATTTTCCAGAAAACTGTGTATAACTTTTTGAGCCAAAGTTTGATCAAAAAATGGGGTGGTTTTGATCGGTTAAGGTCGGTCAAAATCGGCGACTAATTTGGGGTCCAAATGACCAAAAATTTTGTCCGAGTTTGGCCGATCCGAACCCCGTATCTGTGTCATCTTGGTCCCGGTATTTGTGTCATCCCGGCGGAGGCCGGGATCCAGGTTTTGTCTCCAGAGGTCGTGATTAGACTGGATCCCGGCCTCCGCCGGGATGACAACACAAGGGCTAGGCAAGAACAGGAGGATACCCAAAAAACCCGCTTTTAAGCGGGTAAAACTTGCCGAGATTTGCCGAGTTTCCCTTCTAAAAGACTCAAGGACCGACCTTTTTGGGGATTTAAGGTCGGTCCTTTGGTTCCGAGGGTATAAGACTTTGATTTACAGCGCTAGAGCGGTAATCGTGGAGGTAGCCAGGTAGGTACCTGCCACTTGGACCCGATTTACCCCGACCCCAACCGAGAACCGAAGAGTAGTGGTCGCTCCGTCGGGCTCGGTTCGACTGGTTCGATTGACGATCGTCTTACTGGTTACTGCCATCCCATCCCAACAACGATTCGCGCTGTCACTGCCACCGATCACTCCGCAGATCCCACCACCATCACGAAACCGATCGACGATATCTGACCCTTCGGGCGTGAACGCCAGGAACGATTGCCCTGCCACCAGATTCAATTCGTAGTCCGGATCGCTCGACTGTGGCGAGTAATCGGCAATCGTATCATAGTCTGATTGCATTGCCGGGGAATCCTCGGCCTGCAAGGTTATCAGGTATCCCGCGGGACTGTCGGTCGTCACGGTGATCTGCGTCGCCCCAGTTGAAGTACCGCCGGTCAAACCGCCCAGTTCGGGAGCGAGAATAATATTTTGCAACGACACGCCGATGGAAACACTCGAGTCGTCCATTTGCCGATAACCGGCCCCGATCTCATAATTGGTACTGGTCGAATCACCGATGGCAATTTCTCCGACCGTGTCGGCCAACGAATAATCTCCGGAAAAAGAATAATCGATTCCGCCGGAATTTATACTGTCGCTATCAATCTTGTAGGTCGTTCCATTCATCTCCGCCAAAACGACCGAAGAATACGCGGCCAGGACAAGTCCGGCACAGAGCGATATTAGAATCAATTTTTTCTTCCACTCCCCCATTAGTGAAATTGTAATATTAATACGACCAGTTCGCAATGCAAAAAATAGTTCCCTCGTTTATCACCACGATTGTCATTCCTTACAGGAACTGTTCACCTTTTCAGAGTTTTTCGTTCGTACCTCCGAAAAACTCTGAAAAGGTCTTGCGAAGCTCCAAGTATTCGCTTCTCACCCGTGAAAACGGGAATCTTGTAATTAACCTTGAATTACGGAATGCCCTCTCTGTGTCATCCCGGGCTTGACCCGGGATCCATTTTAACCGCAAGTTTTAGAGACAAAACCTGGATTCCGGGTCAAGCCCGGAATGACAAAATGCTAGGAATTTTTACATTTCGTAATTCAAGATTATCAAACCCGAATTTTTAGACACCGGGTGTCCAAAAGGCGAAAGGGACACCCGGTGTCTTGTAACCCGAATCAAACAAGATTCCCGGTCAAGCTGGGAATGACAACACAAAAAATTATTTGGCATAACCGCCCCGTTTTTCTTTCAGCCAATATTTCCACAATAGATAGAAGATCAGAAGAAGCAGCCACCACCAGGACCATAGACCCCTATTTCGAGCACTCACCAGGCGATCGACGATGGTGATTTGGCCGACCGAGAGTCGTTCGGGAGTCTCGTCACCGAGGCGATAGAACTCAATTACATAGCGGTATGAACCCGGCTGATCAATCGTTAAATTCGAGGTTTCCATTCCCCCTTCGGCATTACTTGTCATTTGATAGGTACCGATTAATTGATCGCCTTTATATATCCGGGAAAGATAGAGACGGGAAATATCACTATTTTTCGCCTTTGTTTTTATGACAAAGTTACTACCGGAAAATTGGCGCAAATCTTCCCCCTGTTCCACTACCGGTGCCGACTTTTCGGAAGTACTGACCGACGGATCACGACCAACGACGATCGACGAATAGGCCCCGGGAGAACAGAGTCCGCTGATATTGCAGGCAAAAATAGCATAATAATATTTCTGTCCGACACTCAATTTTATGTCGACAAAACTCTCCCGATCGCCGACATAGAGCGGCGCGCCGTAGGTCAAGTCGTAGGGATAAAATTTGTCCGAACGCACCAAATAAACATGCGAAAATACTCGATCGCGCGGATTACGCCAGCTGATGGCCGCCTGCCGGTCGGTCGGTCGGACGACAAAATTCGTGACATCCGCCGGCGCCAGATCACCAAAAATACTACCGTCCACCGTTTCGGTCTTCAGGGTGTACAGATCACCCTTCTCGGTTCGGAGGGTAATCGAAATAAAATATTCATCACCGGGTGGCAGGCGATCGAGGGCGAAAGAATGTGTCCGTAAGAAATTTGTTTTCTGAATTGTTCCAAGAGAAAATTCCTCATTCAAACCGTACCGCACCGAGCTAAGGGCCGGAACATTAGTTTTGAAACTCACCAAAATCGTCCGCATGCCGGTCGTCGTGGCAGGCACGATTCTGAGATCACTGACCACCAGGAGGCGGGTGCCGACTGTTACCGCTGGAGCGGAAGCCACCAGAGTGGTAGCATTCACCGTAGCGGAAGGTGTCGAGGCCCGAGACGACGAATCGTATGCGATGACATAATAAGAATAGCTCGTGGCGGGGGTCAGACCGGAATCACTATATGAGGCGGAAAAGACAGTCGCAACCAAACTGCCATCACGATAAACAGCATAGCTCTCGGCGGTCGCGCCCCCCTGCCAAGCCAGGTCAATCGCCGAACTGGAGAGAACCGTGGCGACCAGATTGGTCGGCTGATCCGGTACCGCCGAACCCGCAATGAAAACTCGCGCATTAACCGGAGCCGAAGCGGCCGCCCAAATCAAATCGGTCGGGCAAAATAAGACCGAGAAAAATAACACCAAGAAAAATAGCCAGGATATTTTTGCGGACGATCGAGACATTGTTTAAATTATATCAAACAATGTAAGACAAGACACTTATCAAAAGATACCAACCTCCCCTAGCCCCCCTCTATAGAAGAGCTCCCACCACCCCGGCGAGT
>JAPLZN010000095.1 GCA_026395035.1 Candidatus Vogelbacteria bacterium
AGTTCTTTTTCCACTCTTTCAAAAGGCCGCCGTGACGCAAATGGCGATCAAAAAGATCGAACCAGAGGTGGCGGCGATTAAAGAAGAGTACAAAAACAAGCCGGAAGAACAGACGCGCAAAATTTTAGAGCTTTACCGGGTCAACAAGGTAAACCCGTTTTCGAGTATTCTGGTCTTATTTATCCAAATTCCCATTATCTTGGCTTTGTTCTGGGTTTTTCGCGGGAATTTTCAATTTGACCCCAAAGAGCTCTATTCCTTTGTTTCTCTCCCGGCGGTACTGTCGACTAAATTATTCGGCTTGATCGATATCACCAGCAAGAGCGCCATTTTGGCGATTTTGACCGGTCTGACGCAATATTTTCAAACAGTCCTGACTCTCCCCCCGGCCAAACCCAAGTCCTCGGCCAATCCGAGTTTCAAAGAGGATTTTGCTCGCAGTATGAATATGAATATGCGTTATTTTATGCCGGTCTTTGTCGGCTATATCGCTTACACCCTCTCGTCGGCCATTGCCATCTACTGGCTCACCAGTAATATCTTCGCGATCGGCCAGGAATTGTATATCCGGTCCTCGCGAAAAGACTAAATAGCTTCGAGTTACGAAAGGCTTTCTGGGTTTGGGACCAAAGGACCGACCTTAAGTCCCCAAAAAGGTCGGTCCTTGAATACCGATTATTAACAAAAAGCCCCTAAGGGGCTTTTTTAGTAGTCGTAGAATTAGTATTAGGGGTGGGCGTATTGGTAAAATTATCGCTCAGTTTGAGCGCCCAAAGCGTTCCGTCGCGCTTATTTATCCCAAATAGACGATCTTCCGTTGGTGAGAGGAACAAATTTACTCCGTCTACCGCGTTTTGTTTGGCTGCGGACGGGCTATAAAGCAACTCAGTCGCTCCGGTGGCGGTGTCGACGCGCCAAAAACCGTCGCTGAAAGCGGTCTGGCCTTGATACCAGCTGTCCGGTTCGCTGTTACCCGGTTTCTGATTGGGAATGGCGCAGTATAGATACCGCGAGGCTCAGATTTAAAACTAATCCGTCGCTTCCGCTATAGACGATCTTTTTACCATCCGGACTGCTGAGACCGGTTAGCCCCGAAATTCCGCCGATGATCTTGGTAAAAGAGTTTGTTTTAAGATTGTAGGCGTAGATCGATCCAGGCAGAGTGAAAGATGGCGCCGACTGAAACAGGATCAGGTCGGAAGACGGCCAGGAGATTTGCCATTTGGGAAAGGCCGAAGTGAAAAATTGTTTTTTGGCGGTCGGACTGGAAAAGTTGGCCAAATAAGCGATCGAACCGGTCGTACCACTCACTAGATAGGCGTAGCGGAGAGTGTCGGGAGAGCGAACGATCGAGTAAATCCCCGATTCCAAGAGTGTACTTTCGAGCTCTTTGGCTGAAGATGAAGCGCTGACGATCCGACCCAGGAGAGTCTCAATGGTTGAATCTTTTTGACGGCGAGCAAGAACGCGCGGGGAATCACCACTTGAACCGAAGATTGCCTCTTCAATACCGGAAAGAGCGGTCACCGAGCCCTGTTCGGGCGCGCTCAGAGATTCTCCCAAGCTGATTTGGAACAAGTTACCGGTTGCCTTGTCCAGATACCAAAGGGTGCTTTGGGTCTCGGTTTTCGCTTTCTCCCCCTTTTTTGTCGCCGGGATAGTCTTGATGACGGTAAGGATATTCGCTCCAGCTACGGGATTTTTTGTTAAAGAAGAAAACTTACCGGTTAGGGTGACTCCGCTTCCCGCACCGGAGGAGTCGGTTGTGCTGGAGCTCGCCTCGTTTTGTCGGAAGAAATTATTTATCACTCCGATATTGCGCGGTGAGCTGGTGCTGCCAGCGGCAAAATCGGATAGAGTCTGAGTCGTCTCGCCAGTCGGAGAGTTTGTTTTTCTGGCGAACAGGTAATAACCGCCAAGACCGAGCAGGACAAGAACAATTATGATGGTGATAAGCTTCCTCATTTTTGGGCGGTAGTCATTGATTAACGACTGAGCGGCTGATTAAATAACGTCAGTAGTTGGTCGTTCGAGAGGGTAGATACTCCCGGACCAAGGTATGAATTGGTTAAATTGGCCCGTTCAGTATTACTCATATTTAAGTCGCGGCCATCTACGCGCATCCCGTCAATACCGTTAATCATTCTTGGGGGATCATTGGGGTTGTTGCTTGGTATAGTTAATGGGCGATACTGCAGCACAATGTTGGAGTTGGCATTTACCGGGATTTCGTTTCGAGTTGCTATATCAGTAATTTGCGGACGCATCCTGCTCAGGCTCTGTTGAAATGCTGGAGATTGGGCTATGTTGCCGGTATTTGATGTTTGAGGGGGCTGTCCTCCTCCCCCACCCGATGTCCCACCGCCCCCGCTTAGAGTGGTTGCTGGCGGGGTGGCTGTTGTCTTTGGTGGGCAGTCGGGGGTGCCTAATTGGCAGATGTGAAAATTCCAATTGACGAGATCTGGGTTAATCGAAAATAGGACAAGCCACGATAGTAGGGCGATTACTAGTCCAATGAGGGCATCGGTCACTTTTTTCTTCCCACCCCCCTTTCCCCCGGCGGTAGCACTGACTAAATATTCGATACCGCCGACCACGATATAGACGATGGCTAGAGCGATCGCCAACCAAAGGATTGTTCGGTAGAAAAAGCTAATATATTCTAGAAAACTTGAGGTAACTGCGTAATCTTTTGCTTGGCCGACAATCCCCGGTTCAAGTAAGACATACCCGGTGGGATCGGCAGCGTGGATGACCGTAAAAGGTAGCAAGATAAGAAGATATATAAAAATCATGATAGTTAAAATATAGAACTTTTTTGCCCAAATTTAACAAGCAACTCATTGTCGATGGGGACCTCTATTCCCCTCGCCAGAATACTGATTAACGACTCGCCGACAGAGAGTTCTTGGCGGAGAGTGATGCCGGGCCCCTCCCCCACCTGTTTACCGTTCATACCCCAAGTTAAGGAAAGTTTTGGAAGAGAAGAATTTGGAATGAAATAGGGCTCGACAACAAGAGGAAGCTCTGATTGATTGAGATTGAATGTTCCCTGTAGACTTTTTTGATATTGCGGTCCATTTAAGAGATTGTTTTCGTAAACCAAAAGGATTGGTTTTTGGGTGGGAAGGTTGATCGTTTTTAGTGCTTTCAGCTCTTGAGTAGGCGAGGATACTTCTACGGTAATCGTATCCGATTCTCTTGTAAAATCGGCGTCCAAAAACCTTTTTCCATAACCGGAGCCGGAGGAGATTAACCTCCCATTAATTTTCCACCGGTAGATTAAGCTATTGTCTGATATTATTTTCCCGTTTGCATCGTAAACTTGTGGTAGGGCAACTAATTCCGGCATTTTAAATCCAAAAACTTTCTTGCCAATACCTTGGGCGGCCGAAACGCCGTCTTTTTTCCAGTCAATAAGACAGGAATCAAGCCCGAGAGAATAGCTATTGATGGTAATCGAAACCTCCTGGCCCGGTTCGGCCTGCCGCGGCTCGACTGTGGCGGAAAATTGAGTGGCCGGCGATTCATAGAAGGCCAAAGCAAAAAGAGGGGCGCAAAAAACGAGTGCGGTAAAAATAATCTTGCCCGACGACTGTTTCATAATTGACTAATTATATCACTTTGAGTTACGAAATACAGATATTTTGATATTTTTGTCATTCCTGGTCCAGGTCCCCGCTTACGCGGGGATAAACTCCGGCAGGTGTTGTCATCCCGGACTTGATCCGGGATCTTGTCCAAGATTCCTGCTTGCGCAGGAATGACACGGGAATCCATCGTCTTCTAGGCCGCTTCCTGCTCGCGGTTCTCTGGGGTATTCCGGCGAGACCCAGTCTTCTGATCCGGCGTCTCGACCCTTTCCCGATAGGGATCGGAAATGTCGATTATTTTAGCCGTTAGACCGTCTTCATTGGTGACTCCGTTTTTTGTATTCAATTCGCCATCCTTACCCATAACAATATCCTCAAAACCAGCTTCGTCTTCGGTGGGGCGTTTGCTAGTTTTTTCTTGTTCATCCCCAGCTTCGTAGTCTTGGTGTCGTTCTGCCCTTTCTTTTTTTGCTTGCTCTTCGGTTTGACCGGGTTCAGGACCTTGTTTTTCTCCTGTTTCTTTCTGGTCGGTGCTTGTTCGTGGTCTGTCTATGTCCCTATTACTAAAGTCTCCATGGAGGGTATCTCCAGTGTCGGATTTCTGGGATAAGGGTGTTTCAAGGTTATTTTCATTGGACCCCCTAATCTCAGAACCAACCATGCTTATTTTGCTATTATTTTTATCTCTAACTACTTGTTTCGCCGGACCGACCCTCGACGGAGTTTCAGTTAATTTTTTATCATTAACGACCCCCGTTGTTATTTTTGCCAGGGGGCTTTTATTAATTATATCCTCAGCTCGTGATCTTAGTATTACTCTTGCGACAAAAAATGAAATCGGCGGAAGTATCGGGATGAAACCCAAGAAAAAAGTGGTAATCGTGGCGGCATAATTCTTTGGCGAGAATATCATTACTTTGTTAAAAAAGAACCAGCCTCCGAATAAAATATAACTGATAAGTACCACCAGCCATCCCATAAGAATAAAATCACTTAGCACCTTTGTGGCATCCAAAAATAAGGCGAATGGCGCCATTATAAAAATCTGGATTACTGAAATTCTGTATTTTTTCTCGCCCATAGAATATACCAATATACGAATTATGCGATGTGAATCTACGAATTACAGGCGAACATGACGAATGATATGCGAATGTCTTAACGAACAGACACATACGAATGGGTGCATTTTATTCATAGCATTCGCATGTAATTCGTAGATTCGTATCGCGGGGCTAAACCTTCTGATCCTGCGCCGCGGCCAGGTCGTCTTTGGCTTTTTTGATTGCCAACAGCTGAGATGGATCGCTGGTGATGATCTGGTCTTCCGTATAGGAAGCGATAATTTTGATGGCGACATGTTTAAGACCGGCGAAGAAGATGCCTTCCCCTACTCCCGACTCGAGCAGAAGATATTTTTCTTCGTCGGTCAGGTTGAAGGTTTTTTGCACCAAGTCGATTGAAGCTGGAGATTGCTTGAGAAGTAGTTGGATTGATGAGTTGGTGATAATCGGAGTGCCATACGGGCTGCGCAAGAAGTCGCCGACATCTTGGGTGATTGTTGCGACGCCCAAATAGTACTTACGTCCTCGTTTGACGAGCGAGAAGAGAAAGGAGGCGGTATCTTCCGACTTCATCATCCACCAGGCTTCGTCGACGACGAGCAGGCGCTTTTTCAAGTTGCGCCGGACGACATTCCAGATATGGTGCATCACGATGTACATCGCCACCGGTTTGAGCTCGTCTTCCATATCGCGGACCGAGAAGACGACGAATTTTTTGTTGATGTCGACATTGGTCGGCTTATTCAAGAAACCAGCCCAGGTTCCTTGGGTGTATTTAAGCAGTCGTTGAGCCAGCGACTCTCCGCCTTCCATTCCCGCCAAGACCAATTCCAGGTCGGACAGGAGCGGGGCCGGTTTATTGGTGAAATCGACATCGGGCGAAATGTCTTTCATGGCGTAGGTCTCGGAAATAGCGCTGTCGATGATCGAGTCTTCCTCTGGGGTCAGTCCGCCCAACATGATTCGGAACAAGCCGACTAGATTAATGATGTTTGAACGCAGAACATCGGCGCCGGATTCATCGTCACGCGGATACGGCAAGTCGAACGGGTTGATGTGGTGTTCGGAAGTCAGGGAAATATTGAAATACCGCCCACCGACCGCGTCGGCCAGGTATTCATATTCGCGTTCCGGGTCAATCACAATGACATCCGTATCGAACATGAGCGAGCGGACGATTTCGAGCTTGGTGGTATAGGATTTACCCGAGCCGGATTTGGCGAAAATAACGGAATTGTAGTTTTCCAGGGAAAAGCGGTCAAAGAGCACTAACGAAGAATTATGCCGGTTTATTCCGTACAGTATTCCTTTATTTGAAGTGAGGTCGAAGGAAACGAAGGGAAACAGCGATGACAGGGGTGAAGTATTCATCCGGTAAGAAACGGACAAGAGATCGGTTCCGAGCGGGAGAACGCTTTTAAAACCGTCTTCCTGTTGGAAGAGCGCCGGCTTGATGTAAACGAGTTTGGCATCGAGCATTGTCTTGATTTCGTTCTCGACATGATTCAGGTCATCTTCGTTGTCGCCGTAGATTGTGAGGTAGAGGCCGATATCGAAAATCTTTTCGCGCGCCTGTTGAAGCTGGTCGCGGAGATTCTCGATATCTTCATAGGCGACATCGAGCATCGGATCGCGCACCATCCCCTTCTCTTCCCGCGTGGCGATCTGGCTTTGTACTTCCGCCACTTTTTTTTGCAGAGCTTTCAGGGCCGCCCCAGTGTCGACAGGGGTGATGGAAATCGAGACATCAAAAACTTTATCAAGGTTGATTACCGGCGAAAACCAGCTGTCGGATAGAAAACGCGGATAAGACATGGCAAAAAAGGTGCGGGCGATTTTTGTTCCCAAATTTAAGCTGTTCGGGGAAACGCGTAGGGCCGAGGGAGCAATCAGGTCGCGCAACTCCAAAACTCCCATCCGATAAATATCCTGCGGTAGGATTGGGGTGAGCTCCTTATTGTCTTGTTGTTTGTTTCCAAATGGCCACATAAATTTCTGTATTATACCAATCTACGAATGATACCAATGAAACGAATGGCTACAAATGTATGCTATCTGTCATTGCGAGGTACTCCGAAGCAATCTAGATTTAGGCTGTCAAACTCAGATTGCTTCGGAGTACCTCGCAATGACCCAGTCTCTAACAAAGGATGTTAATTTTTAACCGTTGCCTTTTCGGCCACTCCGGCAAGGTTGGGGACTTCGTTTTCACCCGGGTTGAACGCCTTATAGAAGAGCTCCACCAATTCTTCCGTGCCGAGCTGGGCGACACGAATACCTAGGCGACTCAGGCCTTGCTCCACCACGGCCGCACGCTGTTCGATTTGGGTTTTGTGTTCCTGGAACTGACGCAGATTTTCTTCGTCTTGGGTATTTGACCGGCTTTTGAACAACCTTGATAGTAGGCCGGAACTTTCGAGGGCCGTGACTTCGTAGGGTACGACGATAAAGAAGGTCTTGGTCATAATGTTGACTGTCTCGGTGAAGTTCTTGATGAATTCGATATATTCGCGGGTTTGAAGCTTGATCAAGTCATTCGTTTGCTCTTTTAGTTGTCCTTCCAGTAGGCCAAGATATGGTCGGATATCCAAACGGCGCGACTCGAGGCAGATTTGCACGGTGAAATCGAGCGAATTCA
>JAPLZN010000012.1 GCA_026395035.1 Candidatus Vogelbacteria bacterium
CCGATCCAGGATTTCCGGATCAAAACCTTTCTTCCAGATCTTTTTCGCCAATTCGGCGCGAGCTTCGGATCGGGATAAAAAATCGATCGGTCTGAGTCCGTTGTGTATTAAATGGATCTTGCCTTTGATTCCTGGCCAGTTCGCGACTTGCGAACCGGTTTTTTCGGAGACGGTAATGACCTCGTGACAGAGGATGATTGTCAGCCAGTGGGCGAAACGGAAAGACGCTTTTTGCCACCACGGGCGGTTCTCGTTGAATGCCCAATTGTGGGCCGTGAAGATGATTTTGGGAACGTGGGCCAGTCGAGCGGCCAAAGCGCCCAAAAAACCGGCTTTCGAGCTGTTCAGATGGATGATGTCCGGGCGTTCTTTTTTTAGAAACTTGACTAAGGCCCAAAAAGCTTTCCAATCCGATTGCCAGCCGATGTCGCGTCCCAAGCTGGGTAATTGGTAGGAAACGATATTCTCCGCTCGAAGTTTTTTCTCCAGTTCGCCCCCTTCGCCCATGATAACCGCCGGTTCGAAGCGGTCCTTGGGTAGGGAGGAGGCCAAATCGAGCACATAGCTCTGAGCTCCTCCAAAAGGCGATCCTTTGGTAATCAAATAAAAAAGTTTGCTCTTGGCAGGGGACATAATTACGATATATAGTATACAACTTTGGTTCGCCGTTTCCAATGCTAAAGACTGGCAAAAGATAGAAATATGTTGTACTATAACGGTACTCTGAAATAGATGAAAGTTCAAAGCCCTAGAGAAATATCCCTGCTTTTCCTTGGCGATTTAGCGTCATTTTACCTGTCGCTTGCTTTGGCGATCTTTTTGCGTTCCGGTAATTGGCCGACCTGGACTCAATTTTCGACTTTGGCCGTCCCGTTTAGCTTCCTCTTTTTTGCCTGGATCATCGTTTTTGTCGCTTCCGATCTGTATGGAAAGCAAACGGCAATGGCTCGTCGGCGTCTGCCTGGCGTGCTGTTCAACGCCCAGATCGTGAATTCCGTTTTTGGTATCCTGTTTTTCTATTTGATTCCGTATTTTGGCATTGCCCCTAAAACAATCCTCTTTATCTGTCTGGTTTTGTCTTTCGCTCTGATTATCTTATGGCGTCGCGTTCTTTCAACCTATTTGTCGCGCGGACGGAAAGAAGTCATTCTTTTTCTGTGTTCCGGGCCGGAAGTAGCGGAATTGTCGGAAGAATTTAGGCAGAACAAAAAATACAATGTTAGAGTATTGCCGACTGATTTACCGCCGGACCAGGCCATCGAACAGGCGACCTTGGTGGTAATTAACGACTATGACAGCCGAAGTGAAGACGAGCAAGCCTACTACCAGATGATTTTTTCCGGTATTCGCTTTGCGACGGTCGCCGATCTGTATGAAGAGGTTTTTGATCGGGTGGCAATCGGCGTGGTTAGCGAACGCTGGTTTTTGGAGAATATTTCTAATCGGCCGAAACCCTATTACGACTTTCTGAAACGAGGCTTTGATCTGGTTCTCGCGATTGTCTTGGGCGTCTGCTCGTTGCCGCTTTACCTTTTAGCTTGGTTGGCCATCAAATTGGATGATGGCGGATCGCTGTTTTTCGCGCAGGAGCGGGTGGGTAAGAACGGAGAAATCTTTAAGATCTATAAATTTCGTTCGATGAAGAACGACAAGGTGACGCATGTCGGTAATTTTCTTCGCCGGTCGCGCGTTGACGAATTGCCACAGCTTCTTTCTGTCTTATCCGGTCAACAGTCTCTGGTTGGTCCGCGGCCCGAACGGCCGGACTATGTCGAGGAGTACCGTAAGGTCATCAAGTTCTATGATATCCGTCACATCATTGCTCCGGGTCTTTCCGGTTGGGCGCAGATCTATCAGGAGAATCATCCGCATTTCAATTTGGGGGTAGATCAAACACGGGAAAAACTTTCGTACGATCTTTACTATATTAAAAATCGCAGTTTATGGCTGGACATCAGGATCGCCCTCAAAACGCTTAATATTCTGGCGCGGAGGAAGGGCATCTAACTCAATTGATAATTAGAAATTAAAAATTATAAATTGGATTCAAAAAAGATGTATTTTGTTTTTTCATTTTTAATTTCTAATTTATAATTTTACATTGCGTATGCTTGTTGACGGTAAAAAAATCAGAGACGATATATTGGGTGAACTTAAACCGAAATTTGAAAAAATGGGTGGCGCGGTTTTGGCAGTGGTCTGGGTGGGTGAGGATCCGGCGACCGCAAAATTTATCGCTCAAAAAAGAAAATTTGCCGAGGTGGCGGGGGTGGAATTGCGTCTTTTTGAATACGAAAAAGACATCACGCAAATTGAACTTGAGACGGAAATGAACCGACTGGCTCATGATCAGGAGATTGGCGGCATTATTGTCCAATTGCCGCTACCCGAGAAGATTGTGGCAACGGATATCATTAAATTGATTCCGTCGGAGAAGGATGTGGATGCTCTTGGTTCCGAGGCCAGAGTTCTTTCGCCGGTGGTGGCGGCGGTGAAAGAAATATTAGAGCGCCACAAAATTGGTTTTGACCGAAAGTACGCCGTTTTAGGTCGGGGTAAGCTGGTTGGCCAGCCGGTGGCTGTTTGGCTCGCGCAAAACGGGGCGAAAGTGGAGGTCGCCGACAGTCATACGACGGATTTGGGGGCGGTAACAAAAAATGCCGATGTCATCGTCAGTGGGATTGGGAAATCGGGGATCCTCACCGGGGAGATGATCAAAGAGGGGACAATAATAATTGATGCGGGAACGAATGAGCAGGCGGGTGAGTTGCGCGGCGATGCCGATCCGGCCTGCGCCTTAAAAGCGGCGCTCTTTACGCCGGTGCCCGGCGGCGTGGGCCCAATTGTGGTGGCCGAAATATTCAAAAACTTATTTACTTTAATAACTATGAAATCGTGAAGTATGAAATTTTTTTGTGTCATTCCTGCGCAGGCAGGAATCTTGAAATTAAAGAATGAAATAAGATTCCTTCCTGCGCAGGAATGACAAAACGATGGAGAACTTTGCCTTAAATATTGCGATTGTAAAAATATTAAACGGCTGGGCCGTGAGTTCACTTTATGTGTCTAATTTGGTAATTTTTGCCGCGTACTATTTGGGTTTTGTCATGATACTGGTTCTCCCTGTTTATATTTGGCGATCTCGTCGGCGCCTCTCGGCCATTCGAATTGTTCTTTTGGCTGTCGCCTCGGGCTTGCTGGCCTACTATTTGTCCGATTTGATTAAAAGCTCTTGGCCGGTCGCGCGTCCCAGTGAACTTTCCGGTATAAAAGCTCTGTTGCAACCGGGCGATGTTTCCGCTTTTCCTTCCGGCCATGCTTCCTTTTTTGGCGCCTTGGCCCTAGCTGTTTTTTTTCATAATCGCTATTGGGGAGGGTGGTTGATCGCTATGGCAATCTTAATCAGTGCCGCCCGTGTCGCGGCCGGAGTGCATTTCCCATTGGATATTGTCGCGGGCTGGATACTGGCCTTTGGCTCGGCCGTCGTGTTCCTCTGGGTGGGGAAGAAACTAACCACCTAAATGACAAATGATGGATGATGAGTGATGAATGGGGTAAAAAATCCGATTTTTTCATTTGTCATTTATCACTCATCATTCATCACTCTGATGCTTGCCTTATCTCGAATTTTCCCTATAATGGGCAACGAGGTAAGGTGGGAAAATAGCAATTTTCCCACCTGCCCCGAGTGAACGCATTATACGGTTTTCTGGTATAATTCCCACATTATGGCTAAACTACGCGTCTGGGCATTAATGCTCCTATTGATCGGGGTGGCGATTGGTTTTTTTGATTATTATTCGGAAAGCGCCCAAATAAGCGCCTTATACCGTCCCTTTAAATTAGGGCTTGATTTGCGTGGTGGCAGTCAGCTGACCTATCGGGCGGACATAAGTAAAATTCAGGCGACCCAGGTAGGGGAGGCAATGTCAGCCCTTCGGACGGTAATCGAACGGCGGGTAAACTCCCTTGGTTTGTCCGAGGCGGTTGTCCAGACCGAGCAAACAAGCGTCGGCAAAAAAGAACACCGGCTGATCATTGAAATTCCCGGAGTAATGGATGTAAACGAAGCAGTCAAACAGATCAATAAAACTCCGGTGCTGGAATTTCGTACTGAACGGCCGGATAGTCCGGAAAAGGCGGCGATCGTGAAGGCCCAGGACAATTTACTGGCGGCGATCAAGGCGGCTGGTACCACCTCGCCCGAACTTTTGGCCAAGGCTGACCAGTTGGCGTTTGAAGATCCGAATTTTATTCGCACCGATCTGACGGGGCAGTATTTGAAGCGCTCCAGTTTGGATCTGGGGCAAGGTCAGTCGCTTTCCCCGGCCATCTCCGTTGAATTCAATGCCGAAGGCGCGAAAAAGTTCGCCGATTTGACCAAGGTCAATGTCGGTAAACGGATCGGTATTTTTCTCGACAACGAACTTATTTCCGCTCCGACTGTGCGTGAGGAAATCAAAGACGGCAAGGCGCAGATTAGTGGTCAATTTACCTTAGATGAAGCTAAGTCGCTGGTGCGCGATTTGAATTTGGGCGCCCTGCCAGTGCCAGTGGAACTGGTCTCAACGCAGACCGTTGGTGCCACCTTAGGACAGGAGGCCTTTGATAAAGGGGTCAAGGCAACCATGCTGGGCTTCCTAGTGATCGCGATCTTTATGATTGTTTGGTATCGTTTGCCGGGAGTGGTGGCGGTTATTTCGCTGGGAATTTACCTGTCGATTGTCATTGCCTTGTTCAAACTAATTCCGATTACCTTAACGGCAGGCGGGATTGCCGGTCTGATTCTCTCGATTGGTATCGCGGTAGACGCGAATGTGCTTATTTTCGAACGAATGAAAGAAGAAATGCGTCGGGGCAAGACTGTGCATAACGCGATGCTGGACGGCTTTGCGCGTGCCTGGACTTCGATCCGCGACTCCAACATCTCGACGGTTATTTCCGCGCTAATCCTTTACTGGTTTGGCACGGCGATGATCAAGGGCTTCTCCCTTAACCTGATTATTGGAGTCGCGGTCTCGATGTTTACCGCGACGGTTTTGTCGCGCACTTTCTTGTTGTCAATTGCTCCGGCCGATATTACCCTCAATCGCTTCTTGTTCTCGAGCGGGTTCTCGTTGGGGAAAGCGACAACAAATGACAAATGAGGAGTGATGAGTGATGAATGAAATCCGTTCATCATTTATCATTCATAATTCATAACTGAATATCATGTTTATCATCAAACACAAAAACCTCTTCATTCTCATTTCCGCCATCTTGGTGGTTATCTCACTGATTTCCATCTTCACCTATGGATTGAATTTGGGCACGGATTTTAAGGGCGGAACGATCGTCGAGGTCACCTACGGCGGAACCCTGCCGGACAAGACTGACATCGCGAATCGCGTCAAGACGGCCGGTATCGACACTTCGTCTATTCAGACGGCGGGCACCAATGGTTATTTGATCAAGATGAAGCCGATTTCCGAGGATCAGCGCGTCGCTCTGCTCTCTTCTCTGTCGGGGGGCATCTCAAGTTCGACGGTTTCGACTAGTTCACTGTCTGGGGCGAGTTTCGTCGTCAAACGCTTTAGTACCATCGGTCCGTCGGTTGGCGCGGAGTTGGCCACCAAGGGAATCATTGCTTTGATTGCCGTCGCTCTCTTGATCATTATTTTCATCGCGATTGCCTTTCGCCATGTTTCCCGGCCAGTCAGTTCGTGGAAGTATGGCTTGATGGCTGTCGTGGCGCTTTGTCATGATGTGCTTATCCCGACCGGTATTTTTGCCTACCTGGGCCATACGCGGGGAACGGAGATTGACGCGCTTTTCCTGACTGCTCTCTTAACCATTCTGGCTCTCTCCGTATCCGACACGATTGTCGTTTTCGACCGCATCCGCGAAAATATTAAGAACAAGATTTCCGATTCTTTTGCGGAGACGGTCGGTATCTCGATTGACGAGACAATCAATCGGTCGCTCATCACTTCGCTCACCGTAATTTTCGTATTGGTTGTTCTCTATTTGTTCGGTAGCCCGACGACCAAGGATTTTGCTCTGGTGCTGACCCTCGGTATGTTCTTCGGAACCTACTCGTCCATTTTCCTGGCTTCACCGCTCTTGGTGATGGCGTACAATAGACAGGAGGCGAAGAAGCTGAAGAAATAAATTACGAACTTCCGTTTATCTTTTTAGGGTCGCTGTCTGGTGCTACTGCACCAGCGCTGCCTCTCGCGCCGTCGCGCTGCGAGACACCCGAAAAAGATAAACGGAAGTTTTTATTATCGAGGGGGGGGGTGAATTGATATGTCGCTCTGCGTCAGTCTACGGTCATTTTCGGTATAACAAAAATGACAAACAAAAACCCGCCGTCGAAACGAAAGACGGGGGTCTTTGTTTCGGTGGCGGGCAGGTTACTTCCAACGATCGTGGTAGTCCACTTCGCGGGAGGTGAAGGCGGTCGTGCTGACAACATCCTCCAGTTTTCCGCGGAGCGGTTTGTTCATTAGGGCCAGCCGGTGGGGGAGGCGCGGAAGCTGTTCCACTTCCACCATCAGATCGACGATAGCGGATACCTCCCGTTGTGTCCAAGTCTGCCCTTCGGGCTTGTCGAGAATCGTGACTGACATGCTCTTCCTCCGTGGATAATTTTGTTGCCCTAGATCGGGCTGTTCATGACTATTATTAATTATACCATACCCATAGCAAATTGCAAGCACTTGTCCCATTTACCCCTATTTTGAGCCATTTTTGGGCATTTATACTTACTACTTACTACTTACTACTGACGGCTCCTACCCACCTTGACTTCCTCTCTTATATCTATATACTATCCCTATACCTTAAAACCGACGGTTGCTTGCGAATGGGCTCGGGGCCTATTTTTTAAGCCCAGAATGCGGTGCTTGAGGTGTGATCGTTGACAATTGAATAGTTAAACATCACATAAAAATGTCTGCGGAGAAGTTCTCCGGCAGACGATTCGCGAAATTTCTTAGCAGGGATTTTGCGGACAAGACAATAATTACTCTAATGAAATTTTATCCACTTTTCATTAGATTGGGAATTCAAGAAATTTATATTTTCTTTTGTTCCGTTCATTCGAAGTAAGATTCTAAATTTTACTTTACTTGAGAGTTTGATCGTGGCTCAGGATGAATGCTGGCGGCGTGGATAGGGCATGCAAGTCGCGCGGGTTTAGACCCGCGGCGAACGAGGTAGGAACGCGTAGGAACGAACCCGAGAGTCTGGCATAACCCGTCGAAAGGCGGAGCAATTCCAGATGGTCTCCCTGGAGTAAAGCCGCAAGGCGCTCTCGGATCGGCCTGCGTAGTATCAGCTAGTTGGTAAGGTAATGGCTTACCAAGGCTATGACGCTTAGGGGAGGTGAGAGCCTGACCCCCACCGATGGGACTGAGATACGGCCCATACACCTACGGGTGGCTGCAGTCGAGAATATTCCGCAATGGGCGAAAGCCTGACGGAGCGACGCCGCGTGATGGATGAAGCCCCTAGGGGCGTAAACATCTTTTATGAGAGAAGAAGTCCGCAAGGACATTGACGGTACCTCATGAATAAGGACCTGCTAAACTCGTGCCAGCAGCAGCGGTAATACGAGTGGTCCAAGCATTATCCGGAATTATTGGGCGTAAAGGGTGTGTAGGTGGTCCTGATCGTGTCTCACTGGTGTGAGGCACTTCAATTAATAATTAGAAATTATAAATTAGAAATTGAGATTTAAATGCATTTGCATTTCTCATTTTTAATTTTACATTTTTAATTTTTAATTGTGGCTCGCAGCAGCGAGACACGATGTACTAGTCTTTCGTTAAAGCTCCCGGCTTAACCGGGAAAATGCGAAAGAAACGGCAGGACTAGAGGGTGCGAGAGGTTTGCAGAACTCATGGTGTAGGGGTGAAATCCGTTGATATCACTTCCGGTAGTGATACCGGAATGAGAATTTGGCTATATGCTGGAATATCTGTGTATCTCAGACTACTTGTTTGGTATAATTATCAAATAAGTGAAAATGTTTTGAGTGCAGCCTAAACCCTAAGGGGTCGGCTAACAGACAATCAGCAGGGAAGGTCCGAAGTTATGTAAATAATTGCGGAAACCCTCAGAGACTACACGCCAAATATCTTAATGAACAAAACTACGGCAACATTGATTGGGCTTATTTTTACCGACGGTTGTTTATCGCCGAAAGGCGTAAACAGCTGGCGATTCTATTTTGCCAACAAATCGCAACAACTCGTTTCGATTTTCAAAGAGTCTATGGTGCAAGAATTTGCATTACCGGAAAATCGTGTCCGTTTGGATATGACTTCTGATGGACTCTATCGAGCGATTGTTGATTCAAAAGAAGCCGGCCAGTTATTTACTGATAGGTTCGGAACATTTCGAACCTTAAGGTATAAAAATGGCCAGCTTCCAAAAACTCATTTGCCAGTTGAAGAACTTATTCGACATAATGTTGTCAAAGAGTTTTTACAGTCGGCATTTAGTTGCGATGGCGGAGTAAGTTTGTATGTAGCACGAAGAAAGACAAAAAACGATGAAGTCAGATGGCTGATTCGTGGAGTCTATCTAGCTTGTGCTCATCCAAAACTTCGAAAAGAATATATCACACTCCTAAGGTCATTAGGCATTACGGCTTGTGACGCTGGCGATGGTAAGGTGAAGATAAGAGACAAGAAAAATATGGAAAAGTTTTATCAAGAGGTTGGATTTATTGATGGTGTGCATATTACGCACACCTCACGATTCTGGCCCGATGTTGAAAAACAAAAATTGCTGAAGCAAATGCTAGATTCCTATCATTGTCCAGCAGAAACATATTCGTTGCAACAGTTTGCGTTAAGATAATGATATAGTCCGACCTTTATGGCGACATAGAGATCTATCTGTAATACTGGGTACAAATAGTCTTCGAAAGAAGTAACATGTATGTAGATACCCCAGTAGTCCACGCCCTAAACGATGATCACTAGCTTATCGGAGTATCGACCCTCTGAGAGGCGAAGCTAACGCGTTAAGTGATCCGCCTGGGAAGTACGGCCGCAAGGCTAAAACTCAAACGAATAGACGGGGACTCGCACAAGCAGTGGATCATGTGGTTTAATTCGACGATAAACGAAGAACCTCACCAGGGTTTGAAACTCATTTGAAAGCCTTAGGAAACTTTGGCCCTCTCACAAGGACAAATGGGCAGGTGATGCATGGCTGTCGTCAGTTCGTGGTTTGAATTGTTCCCTTAAGTGGGGTAACGAACGCAACCCTCGTCGCGTGTTACAAGTGTCACGCGAGACTACCTCGTTTTCCGAGGAGG
>JAPLZN010000038.1 GCA_026395035.1 Candidatus Vogelbacteria bacterium
GCCACCACGGCATCTTATACAGCGATTGCTCAGTTAGTTTCGAATACGGGCAGTTATTGGTGTGTCGATGGTGCTGGAAATTCGGTTGCGACGTCGACGGGAACTCTTGTTGCCCCTGGGGTTAAGTGTAAATAAATTTAGCAAACTAAAACCCCGCCAGTTGGCGGGGTTTTTGTTTTGGGCCGGTAATTGCTATTTGCCGTTTCCAAGGTGACATGCCGTTTCCAAGGTGACACCTACCGAAACAATAAAGCCCTTAAAACAAGGGTTTTTATTGTTTATTACTACTGTCAAGGTGTCACCTTGACAGTAGTAAGGGGTGAGAATAAAATGATGATTAATGAATCGAAAGATAAAATTTGCGGTGGGCGATTATTATCACATTTATATTCGTGGTAATAATCGGCAGAAAGTTTTCTTAGATGAGCGTGATTATTTGCGATATCTTCTTCTTTTATACACCAGCAATTCTGTCGGTACGATTCATCTGAGTGATTATCAAACAAATAATCTCGGCGCGCTATTTAGCTTGAAACGGGAAGAACCGCTGGTCGCTATCGGAGCGTATTGTCAGATGCCCAATCACATTCATCTGTTGGTTAGGGAAATACGCGAGGGTGGTATTAGTCTGTTTATGCAAAAGCTATCAACTGCTTACTCGATGTATTTTAATATTAAACACAGTAAAACCGGATCATTGTTTGAACGCCCATTTAAGGCCAAGCATATTGCTGAAGATGTATATTTAAAATATTTATTTGCTTACATCCACCTCAATCCGGTAAAGATCAATGATCCGGACGGCTGGGCCGGCAAACGCCTTCTTCATTCTGACACGGCTAAGCAATTTTTGGAATACTATCGTTATTCCAGCTATCCTTTTTATACCGGGCGACAGCGGATGGAAGATGGGGTCTTAAATAGATCGGAGTTCCCAGATTATTTTTCAGAGAAAGGGGATTTTGGATTGTTTGTTGACGATTGGATAAATCTTGATCAGGAAGCGGTATCCCTCGACCAGTCAGCAGCTGTCAAGGTGACACCTTGACAGCTGGGTAATGTTTTTGTTTTTGGGCGCTGAGCTGATATAATTTTGGTTAATGTTGCTCACTATAATTTATCTCTTTCTTTTCGGTCTGATTGTGGGCAGTTTTTTGAATGTCGCGATTTTACGCTATAACACCGGTCGCTCCCTGGCGGGACGGTCGGGTTGTTTTTCCTGTCGACACCAACTTGGCTGGACGGAACTTGTCCCGGTGATTAGTTTTCTAGGGCAGGGTGGTCGTTGTCGGCATTGTGGATCAAAAATATCATGGCAATATCCACTGGTCGAACTTTCGACCGGTATTTTGTTTGCCCTTTCGGCCTGGAAATTTTACCCCTATTTCGGCACAGTCGCTTTTTACTGTGTCCTGATGGCCGTACTGATATTCATCGTCGTTCACGACCTGCGACACCAGATTATCGCCAACGAAGCGGCCTATCTCTTGATCGGTTTGGCGATTATCTCCCCAGTCTTTCGTCCGTCCGACCTCTTGCCGGCCGGTGGAGCCCCGGCCGCTATTCTGTATGGTCTCTTGGGTGGGTTTATCCTGTTTGCCGTCTTTTTCGCCCTCTGGTTTTTTTCGCGCGGTCGCTGGATGGGTTTTGGTGATGCCAAACTGGCCTTCGCGCTTGGCGCCCTGCTTGGCCCCAAGGGCTCAGCCGATGCCGTGGTGGTCGCTTTCTGGTTGGGGGCTTTAGTCGGACTCGGCTTGATCGCGCTGTCTAAAATTCGGGTCGGGAAATCGCTCCATCGACGCTACTCCATTAAGAGCGAAGTTCCTTTCGCGCCCTTCCTGGCCGCCGGGCTCCTATTGAATCTTTTCTTCGGATTGTCCGTATTGGCATTTTAATACCGTCGACAGTTAAAGTCTTCTGAAAAGTCTCGTTTATTCCTGGCGAGGCAAAGAGAAAAATCCGAACTATAGTGAACTATTGTGAGGATTTTTCTCAAAGCCGTAGCCGGAATAAGTGGGACTTGGTCGGAAGAGGTTAATTGGAGATGGTATAAGTATTATAGTCTACTCTCGACCGAATCTCAAAATGCGCTTAAGAATCCGGCCACCTCGTCTAAATAAAGAATTCTTTTTTCTATTCTTCTCATGAATTTCCTCCGCTAAATTATCCTTAACGATGTCAATCGCGGCATAAAGATCCTCCTGTTCCGTTTCGGCGCGCAGATTGTTCCCGGGATAGGATAAATTGACTTCGGCCCGAAAAACATCCCCGAGTTTATGGTGTTTAGTCGTTTTACCGATCTCAATCTCGACAATCACCGCGCTTTGATCAAAGGAAAGCAGAAATCTTTCCAAACTACGGATCTTTTCTGTCGCGTAATCACTGAGGGCTGGCGTCAACTCGATTCCCGTCGTCTTGATAGAGATGTTCATGGCTTTAGAGTTAACTAATAATTCAAAAATTGAGTTAATTAGCAAATAGTGTTGGTGTCATTTCCAAAAGAGCAAGGTATTTCCTTGCTCTTTTCTCCTTTTTGACCACAATTAAGGGATGACCACTCTTAATCACTCAAAAAAAACACTGTTCACAGTGTCGACAAGTCATGATTCGTTGGGGAAAAACCAAGCGAGGAAAAGTTCGCTGGCGTTGTTCGGTTTGCGCCAAAACCGGCATCAAAACTCGCTCGGATCGAAGCCAAAAGAACACTGAAAGATTGTTTGAAAAATGGTTACTGACAACAGAAACCTTGAGCCGTCTGGAGCAGAAAAATGGACACGGTAGCAACACCCTAACTCGACGATTTTCTTCCTTCTGGCTGTTGCCCGTAATTTCAAACTATTTCGGAAAAGGTCGGATAATCATCGTTGATGGGATTCGAATTGGACCAGACGAATCAATTTTAATTGCGATTGATGGAGATGGTCTCCCCATCGCGTGGATTCGATGTATCAGAGAGACCAGTTTTTCTTGGAGCCAACTGTTTGCCGAGGTTAAAAAGCAGGGAGTCACTCAACCCGTTTGCATCGTTTCCGATGCTCAAAAAGGCTTGCTATTGGCTCTCAAGTGGTCATTTGGCCTGATTCCACATCAGCGGTGCATGACTCATGTCGTACGACTGGCTCACGCTTGGTTGACCAGACATCCGCAGACGACGGCAGGAATCGAATTGCGTCTACTGGTGTCTTCTTTGTACGACATCAAGACGAAAGACGAGGCCATATTATTTAAAGAAAAGTTTTCTCAGTGGTTAACCGAACATGCTGATTTTTTGAAAGAAAAAAGCCTCTCGCCTGACATGAAGAGGTGGTGGTATACACACAAAAAACTACGGTGGGTGAAGACTTTGATTGCGCGCAGTTTGCCGGACTTGTTTACCTTTCTTGACCTGCCCAAAGTGCCAAGGACGACCAACGGGTTGGAAGGTGGTATCAACAGCCCAATCAAAGCTCTAATTCGTCACCATCGAGGGATGTCTACCAGCCACAAACGGACATTGGCGTTTCGTTTTTTGCGGGCGAGGCAGAAGAGAAATACCAACACTAAATGCTAATTAACCCCAAAAATTAAATGTTCTCAACATTGATAATTTTACTGCGACTATGGTGTCCGGTCACGATCTTCAAATTTTTCCGCGGGACACTCAAAAAACCCGCCAGAACCTCCAGGACTCGCGTGTTGGCGGCATTTCTTTCCGCCTTCTCTTTTACGGCAACATTAAACGCGGAACGATGACGGCGTTGTGGTTGGTGAGATCGACGATCGTATAGTGATAAACGGTCGTCGGATCGATCCAAAGCCAGAAACCGCCGCGCTGTTCGTTGTAACCATAGGAATACGGCCCCCACTCTTCCATCACCAGACCGACCGATTCGGGCGCGCGGCCTTCAAGATTGAACGCCACGAAAACCGGTTGCCGGCCGGGGCGGGTCTTGAAGATGAACGGTTGACGGGAAAGCCAGTTTGCCGCATTCAGTTCCCCCTCCAGCGTGGCATAACCATCCGCGTCATAGCCGGAAAGGTAGGCGTACAGGTTAATGGGCGTGCCACCGATCGGGTAAGGTATGACTTCGAGGGGTTTATTCTCATTGTCATACAGCACATGATCGACGCTCTTGCTGAAGTAGTAGGGCTTGAGGACGAAGTCCCGGCCCACCTGGTAGTACTTGGCCTTGAAGCGGTAATCCGCCCAGACCTTGGTACCATCCGGCTGGAGCAGGTCGCAGGCGATGTAGCCGGCGAACCACTCCGTCGGCTTCTGCGACGCCAGGGCGCGGGCGGCGCGACGGCTGTCGTGCGCGGGCGCGGGCACAGTGATCTGCCCGAAAGCCACGCTGGCCAGGGCGAACAGGATTGCGAACATTGTGAACTTCTTCATCAATCTTTCCTCCGAAAAGTAATTTTTACCAGCTCACAGTTTGTGGCTTGGTTACTTCCCATTCCTTTTCGAACTTCACTTGCTTGCCGGCGGAACAACGGGCGAACCCTTATCCAAGGAAAAACCCAACTTGTTCCACTTCGCTTCTTCCGCCGACACCTTGGGCGACGGGGCGGGGGTCACCACGGTGGTAACGAACCGGATCGGTTCGCTCCCCACGTGCTTGGCGGTGGCGAGCAAGTACGCAGTCTGTTCCTCGGCCGAAACCGTGGAAACCGCCACTTTCTTCGCCGCCGCCTCCCGCTGCCATTGTGCTTCCAGCCCCTTGTAGCTGGCAAAAGCCAGCGCCAGGAGGCCGAAAATCAGAATAGCGACCATCTTTTTGTCGAACATCCCTTTCATTTCCTTTCTTTCTCCTTTTCTTATGACAAGTTTCAAATCTAACCAAAAACAGCCGGAAATGGCTGTAATTTGTTCCTATTGATAAGTCTAGCATACCTTGTATTAAAAGTCAAGACCACCCACCTTTTTCTCCCCTTCTCTCTCTGGCTCCTTTATCCTTATTTTAGGCCATAAAACACAAGCTTTCAGCTTACCGCTTTCAGAAGAACCCCTCCACCTAAAAACCCGCCAAAGGCGGGTTTTGAGGTTTTATTTTTCATTTTACACTTTACACTTTACATTTTACATTGCTTTCCTACTCTCCAAACCGCTTGTATTCATAAATCTTGGCGTCTTTGCCAAACCAGTGCTCAATTTCATGCAAGGCCTCTTCCGGCGTCTCCGAGGCGTGGACCAGGTTCATCACCGCCCGTTTCTCTTTGTTGGCCACTAGAGGTGAGTCAACGGAGTAATCGCCACGGATTGTGCCCATTTCCGCCAGATTGGGTAAAGTCGGGCCAACAATCTTACGCACCATATCCACCGCATGCACGCCTTGAATAATCATCCGGACAAGCGGCGCCGACATCATATAATCTACCAGCCATTCTCGCACCCAAGGACCAATCACCGCCGGATCAGCGGTGCCATAATCGGCCAGCGGATCTTGCTTGTATTTTTCGTAGGTAGACAGCGTTTTTGTTCCTAGGCGAGTGATCCACGCTTCTTCTTTGGGATAATGATTGTCAATTTGGTCCCGCGTCGGCTGAAACATCTCAATCGCCACCACTTTCAAATCGCGTTGTTCAAAGCGCCGAATAATTTCACCAATCAAACCCTTTTTCACGCCATCCGGCTTGACCATGACAAAGGTAATTTCTTCTTTTGGGTTAGACATTTTTCCGTAAATTAAAAGACTTACTAATTGGGAGTATTATACGGCAAAATGGCTCAAAACGCCAAACCGTTGATTTATTTTACTTTGAATTACGAAATTCTCTCCCCGTGTCATTCCCGCGCAGGCGGGAATCCAGATTTTTTCTCTGGAAATCGTAGTTACATCCTGGATCCCCGTCTGCACGGAGATGACAGAATACCAGGAATTTTAGCGTATCGTAATTCAAAGCATCTTACTGAGATGCTATAATCTATACGGCGCTTGTGAGGGCTTCGGCTCTCCCACGGTTAAGACATAAACCGTAGCCAAGTGCCACAAAAGAACACCAATCGCTGGTGTTTTTTTGTGTTTAGAAAACATCTAGCTCCTACTTAATACTTT
>JAPLZN010000082.1 GCA_026395035.1 Candidatus Vogelbacteria bacterium
TCTTGCTGGTGATATCGATCAAGCCGAATAATTTAGTCGACAGTACCGCCTGGAGAGAAACAAAGGAATAGAGCTCTTTGGGGTCAAATTGAAAATTCCCGCGAAAAACCCAGAACAAAGCCAAAATAATCGGAATTTGAACAAAAAGAACCAAAATACTCGAAAACGGATTTACCTTGTTTACCCGGTAAAGCTCTAAAATTTTGCGCGTCTGTTCTTCCTGCTTGTTTTTATACTCTTCTTGAATCGCCGCCACCTCCGGTTCAATCTTCTTGATCGCCATTTGCGTCACGGCTGCTTTTTGAAAGAGCGGAAAAAGAACGATCTTGACGAGAATCGTCAAAAGAATGATCGCTAAACCAATGTCACCGCCCGGTATCACCGAGCTAAGCCAAACCAGAGCGTTATAGAGAGGTTGGTAGAAGAGGGTGTGAAACATTTTAATCAATGATGAATGTCAAATGAGGAATGATGAGTGAAAATACAAAATTAATCAATACAATAACTTTTTCGCCATTCATCACTTATCATTCATAATTCGACATTATTGTACCATTCTGGCTTGTTTTAGACTATTTAGGATCTCCTGCTCAAAGGCGGGGAAGGGGAGACTGACCGCGCCCGACTTAAAGAAAAAAACACCGTAATGACCGCCCTTAATTCCCTCCAGATTCTTTTTGATCACATGACGACCCCGCCGTTTCAGAAAGTTGCGCCGAGTGGCCTTAGGGGCCGTTTTGGCCGCCACAACGAAAGAAAAAGCACTCGGTCCATCATCACTCCGCCTAAGAATGCGCAATGACAAGTTTGGAGCGTTAAAATTCCGCCCCTCTTTCAGGATTTTAGGGAAAAGAGCTTTAGAAATACGCGAGGTTAACATACGAATATACGAATTATACCAATCTACGAATGGCTACGAATGGATCCGATTCGGGCACATTCGTAGCCATTCGTTTCATTCGCATTATTCGTATATTCGTATGTTTAGCTCTAGACTGCCAGTTTGGCCCGTCCTCTTTGGCGCCGGCGAGTGAGGGTCTTGCGGCCGCCAGCCGTCTTCATCCGCACCAAAAAACCATGGGTCTTGGCGCGCTTTCGTGTTTTCGGCTTATAGGTAAATGACATAATGGGCCCATTGTACCTATTTTCCAAAAAAAATCAAGAAAACAGCCAAATTAAAGGAAGTAATCAGATTTTTGTCTGTTACCCCTTAAAAATATCGTAAGGTAACACAAAAATTAACCAACAAACAGATTGCGCAGTTTTGCATTTTCATTCTTAATTCTTAATTTTTAATTTGTAATTTTTTCTCCCAGCCCCACCTCCTTCTTACTGTGGACAAGAGCGCAACTCGTGTGTTCAGACGGAACTCTCGGAGGCGCGAAGGCGCCGAGAGTGAACAAATTTTTAGTAAAAAATTATGTGTGTCCGTCTGAACACACGAGTAAGCGACTTATCCACAGTAATCCACAACTTATCCACCTATCTAACAAGATTGCGGGAGTTATCCCCAAGTATATAATAGGGCTACTTTTGATTCTCAAAAAACTTTTTCTCTTTGATTTCCGAATTTGATTACCGTTTATTCGACCCAGACGAATCCGCCTTGGGTGGACCGCCTACTAGCTTAATTATAACCATGGTGGACAACAAAAAACTTTGGGACACGGCGCTCGCGGAGATTGAGCTTACCATTTCCAAAGCTAGTTTTGGCACCTGGTTCAAAAACACCTTTATCTCCAAACAAGATCAGGGAACGATCTATTTAAGCGTGCCGAATACTTTTGTCCGCGATTGGCTGCTCAATAAATACCACAAGGCGATTATGAAGGCTCTCCGGGATACGGCATCGGAAGTTCGGGCCCTGGAGTATGTGATTTCCAAGATTGAGGACAGAAACAAGCAGCCGGCCGGAGAAAATACCCCAAAAATCCCCATTATGGGCGAGTTGGGGTTATCCGAGCTGTATATTAATAAAGAAAGTAACCTGAACCCAAAGTATACTTTTGAATCTTTCATTGTCGGCCCATTCAATGAGGTCGCCTACGCCGCCGCTCAGGCGGTCGTGAAAAACCCGGGAATGAACTACAACCCGCTCTATATCTATGGCGGCACCGGCCTGGGAAAAACCCATCTGATCCAGGCAATCGGCAATCATATTAAACGCAACTTCGAGAACAAAAAGGTCTTCTACCTCACCTCCGAAACCTTTACGAATGATTATGTTAATTCCGTTCTCAACAACCGGGTACCGCAATTTAAGGATAAATATCGCAAATACGATGTTCTAATCATGGACGATATTCAATTTTTTTCCAACAAAGACAAGTCCCAGGAGGAATTGTTCCACCTATTCAACACCTTCCATGAAAACAATAAACAAATAGTCTTTTCCTCCGACAAGTCACCGAAATACATTCAAAACCTCGAAGAGCGCCTCCGTTCTCGTTTCGAAGGAGGAATGATTGTTGATGTCGCCCGGCCGGATTACGAATCCCGCCTGGCAATTCTCCGTTCTAAGGTTAAAAATGGGAATCTTCCCGTCAACGACGAAATTATCGAGTATCTAGCCTCGATTGTTCAAGACAGCATCCGAGAGCTTGAGGGGGCTCTAAATACTGTTCTTTGCCAGATTCAAGCTAAGAACCGAACCCTTACCCTCACTGAAGTTCGGTCGTTGATAAAAAATAGTATCAAACCACAACGAAATGTCTCGGTAAAAGATGTGATTAGTGTCATCTCTAACTTCTACAACATCGACGAAAAGATCCTTTACGAAAAGAGTCGGCGTAAGGAAATAGTCAAGCCAAGACAGATTATTATGTATATTCTCCGGGAAGATTTTAACACTTCTTATCCTTATATTGGTCAAAAATTAGGTGGCCGTGATCACACAACAGTTATTCATGCTTGTGAAAAAATAAAAAACGATATTAAAAATAACAGTATTTTAAATCAAGAAATTGATCAAATTAGATTAATGTTATATAACACCTAGAGCCTATCCCCTATCTAACCGCTAATAAAAAACACAAGATACTGTTAGCTTGCCTGCCAAAATGTTCAAATTCCGGCTGCAAATCATTCATCACTCGTCAGAGTAGCTCACTACACTTCCTCACTCTTCATGATTTTCGCTCGGAATTTGAACATTTTATCAAGGCATTAGATAGTGGACAGGCTCTTCCAGCTTATCCACAATTATTACAAAAATAAATACAAAAAATATCCCTAAGAATAAAAACAAATTAAATTTATCCACATATCCACAGGACTACTAATCCTAAATTCTTTCAAAAAATAAATAATTAAATACTATGAAGTTGGAGCTGATAAAAAATAAATTAAAAGAAGTGGTGAGTATTGCCGAACGGGTAACGGGAAAAAATCTTTCCTTACCAATCCTCTCGGCGATTCTATTGGAGGCAAAAAATAATTCATTAACGATCAAGGCGACTAATTTGGATGTTGGTTTGGAGATAGAATTACCGGCGAAAATAACCGAAGAGGGGAGTGTGGCAGTAAATGCTGGTATTTTAAATGGTTTTTTGGGAAATATAAATAAGGAGGATAAAGTAAAATTGGAATTAATTAAGGAAAATATCCATATTTCGACGGGCCGAAGTTCAACCCTGATAAAATCTTTTTCCGCGGAAGATTTCCCAGTAATTCCCCGGGTGGAGAATAAGGATAGTATTTCTTTTAATACTAAAGATATTTTAGCAGGCTTAAGGGCGGTACTATATTCAGCGTCCCTATCGGATATTAAACCAGAAATATCAAGTGTCTATGTTTATCAAGAGGGAAAAGAATTAGTTTTTGTCGCCACTGATTCTTTTCGGTTGGCGGAGAAAAAGATAGTAATTCGCGATAATAGCCGGGAATTCCAGCCAGTAATCATTCCTTATAAAAATGTCGCCGAGATCATTAAGGTTTTTGATGGAGTAGATGAGGAGGTGAGAATCAATACCGATAAAAATCAAATTTCCCTTTATACCGACAATATTCATTTTACCTCCCGGGTGATTGACGGTAATTTTCCCGACTATAAACAGATTATGCCCAAAAAGTTTAAGACGGAAGCGACCCTGTCGCGCGACGAACTGCTTAATGCCTTAAAACTGTCCAATATCTTTTCTGATAAATTCAACCAGATCAATCTAAAAATATCGCCGAAAAATAAAATTTTCTCAATCAATTCGCAAAATCAGGATGTCGGCGAGAATAATGTCAATCTGGAAGCGGTATTAGAAGGAGAGGATTTGGAAATGAGCTTTAACGCCAAATATATTCTTGATTCATTTCAGTCGATCGTTTCCGATACGGTGGTGTTAAAATTCGACCGACCACTATTGATGGAGGGGGTGGGGGATCGGAGTTTTCAGTATATCGTGATGCCAGTCAATAGGTAAACAAGTAGTAAGTACAAAGTAGTAAGCAAATGCATTTTGCATTGTCATTCCTGCGCAGGCAGGAATCTTGAAATTAAATTCGTATAAAAATAAGATTCCTGCCTGCGCAGGAATGACACAAAACTCATGAAATCTTGCGCGGACCTACTCGCTAAATACCAGAATTTAAAACCGACCGACTCAATCAAAAAAGAGGCGGCGATTGAGGTGATAAATAAACTATTCGATTTGAAATTGGAGAAAAAAGAACTATCGATTGGCAATAATATTATCAGAATCAACTCCTCAACAAAATTAAAATCGGAAGTTTTCATCCATAAGGCGGAGATTATGCGCAGTTTACGGGAAATCTTGGGGAAGGAGTGTCCGAAAGATATTAAATAGTCTTGAACTACAAAATACCCCTTTTTAGGTGTCATTCCTGCCTGCGCAGGAATGACACAAAGACAAGACTGCTTCGGGGTACCTCGCAATGACACCCAAAATACAAAATGCCGAGCATGTGCCCGGCATTTTTTCTGCGTATGTTCCGTGCCTGTCCGCGTTAGTTCTGCGTGGAGGAAGCCACCTGGAAATTAATCGTATCTTCCGCCTTGCTGCCGCCCTGGTCATAAACAATAACCGTTAATTCGTTATCGGCTTGGATATTATCAAATTCCGACAAACCAAAGAGCAGTTGGGTTGGGTTGGTTGTCGAACGCTTAATCATTGTTCGATTGAGATAAAATTCGGTTTTGGCGACCGGAGAACTGCTCCTAATTGTCAGTTGGACCGGAACCTCGGCGTCAGCGGCGAAGGATTCGCCATTTCCCGGCTTATCAATCTTGACCGCCAGAGCTCCACTAGTCTGTCCTCCGCCACCAGTCTGGTTAATCGGAACAGAAATAATCGCGCCTGAAGTGGAATAACCATTTTGTCTCGCCCAGATTCGGATCGGATATTCCCAATTGGTAAATTGCCCGTCATTGTTCGGATTGCTCGGGGAGGGTCCGGTTGGGTTGCGCTTGTCGACCCAATATAAAATTGAGTGCACATCAGTCAATACCTGCATAGCGGTTCCATTGTTGGTCGTTAGACCGCCCTGCCAGATCCCGCGCATAATTGGCTTAATATTCGGATCACTCGGAGCGGGTGGAATGAATTTATTGTTTGGTCGGCTAGGCAAGACTTCCCGCATGAACGCGCCCCACATCGGCGCTACCACCATACCGGCGACTTTTTTCGCGATTGGGGAGTTGTCGTTGTTTCCGGCCCAGGCGCCAACAGCCAGGTCGGGTGAATAGCCAAGTATCCAAGTGTCGCGAAAATCGTTTGAGGTGCCTGTTTTGGCGGCGACAGAACGACCAAGGAAGTAGAGTGGCGAGTTGGCGCCATAAGCGGGGGTGCGCGCTGTGTTGTCGGAAAGAATATCGGAAACTTTTCGTGCCGATTCAGCCGGTAAGACTTGGGTGCCGGCGGATTCTTTGTATTCTTCCAGCACGCGCCCTTCGGCGTCAACAACTTTCAGAATTCCGGTGTAGGGGTGGCGAATACCATCGGCGGCAAAAACGCCATAGGCACTGGTCATATCGAGGAGCGAGACTTCACCGCCCCCCAATACCAGCGTTAAACCATAGGTGTTGGCATCCTTCAGACTATTAATTCCCATGCTCTTGGCGGTGGTCAAAGCATTATTGATTCCAGCCAAATACAGTAATTTAACCGCCGGAATATTGCGCGACTGAGCCAGAGCATCGCGGAGGGTTAGTGGGCCGAGATATTTGGCGTCATAATTGACCGGCATATAGCACTCTTTAGCCTTGGCTTTTGAGGCGGTCGGCGCGCAGGATGGGTTGAATTCAGTTGGCAAATCAAAGAGAACGGTTTCCGGCGTGTAGCCCAGATTAAAAGCGGTGGCGTAAACAAAAGGTTTGAAGGCTGAACCCGGTTGGCGATGGGCGAGAGCGACATTAAAGTTACCTTCGTAGGTGGTGTCAAAGTAGTCGCGTGATCCCTGCATCGCTAGGATTTGACCCGTTTTGGGATCGATGGCGACCATAGCGGCATTTTTGGCATTGTAATTTTTTTCATTCTCGGTGGCGTACTTTTTTACCACCTCCTCCATTTTTTGCTGCATAGGAAAATCGATAGTCGTGTACACCTTAAGCCCCATCTTTTCGACCTGAGCCGCCCCGCCATATTTTTGCTCCAAATATTCCTTAATGAAAAAGACAAAATGCGGAGCGTTCAGACCACGAAAGGCCGGTGGAGCGAATTTAACCTTTTCCACCATTGCCCGGACGGCTTCCTGCTTGGTGATGTAGCCGGCGGCGGCCATTTTACTGAGCACCAAATTCTTGCGGTTCTCGAGCAGATCCTTATGGTTGCCATACGGCGAATAGGTGGTCGGCGCTTGTGGAATGGCGGCCAAGTAAGCCGAT
>JAPLZN010000035.1 GCA_026395035.1 Candidatus Vogelbacteria bacterium
CAGTTCGCGAACGCGTTGATAAAGCTTCAGGCGATTTTCCAGATCTTTGATGTCGGCTTTTTCCTCTTCGGTGACGGCCAGGGTGGAAATCAGCGAATAGGATTTGATGAGAATTAGGGTGGAAGCGATCAGAATAAAATTGGCCATATTTTCTACCGAAATATTTTCGCCGGAGCGAATGAAGGCGATATAGTCGTCGGTAACCTGGGCGAGCGAAACATCGCTCACATGGAGTTTGCGCTTTTCAATGAGCGACAAAAGTAAATCCAGTGGGCCTTCAAAGTTGGCCATTTTAAGCAAAAATTCTTCCATTGTTTGCAATTATAACACAAAAGCTCCGCGAAGCGGAGCCAAATAAAAAGTCGGGAGCGAGTCGCAGTCTACGGACCGTCTCGTCCATAATAAAGAACAAAAGTTTGGAGGATGAAGTATCGCCGTAAGTGTTTTAGGTGGTGGGAAATGGCCCCACCTCCGCCACACTCATCTTAGAAATACTCCACCCTCCCCCGTCGCGCACACTCGGAAAGCCGTAAGCGAGGTGCAGCAACTGCGCAATATACTATACTAGATTAATTTCATTGTAAAGACACCAAATCGCCCCAGAAGACAGCCCTGTCTTCTGGGGCGATTAAACAAAATGGATACGAGCTATTCTTTCTTTTTGGCTTTGATTTCCAGACCCAATTCGTCCAGCTGTTTTTTGCTAACGACCGATGGTGATCCCATTAAGAGGTCCTTACCGTCGCCGGTTTTTGGAAAAGCAATTACTTCACGAATGTTTGGTTCGTTCTGCATGAGCATAATGATACGATCGATGCCCGGGGCAAAACCGCCGTGCGGCGGCGCGCCATATTGGAAGGCTTCAAGCATGTGGCCGAATTTGGCTTGTCGTTCTTCTTCGCTGATACCGAGCAGTTCGAAGACGCGTTTTTGAATATCCGCTTGGTGAATCCGAATACTGCCGGAAGAGAGCTCGTAGCCGTTTAAGACGAGGTCGTAGGAATTGGCGCGAATTGAGAACAAGTCTTCTCCCTTCATGAACTTGTCAACATCCTCGTCTTTGATCGAGCAGAACGGATGATGGGCTGCTCCAATATTTCCTTCGGCATCTTTTTCAAACATCGGGAAGTCAACAATCCAGGCAAAAGCCAATTCGTTCGGGTCGTTTTTATCTTGACGCAGGTCCGGCTTATCATTGCCGTATTTCGCCAATGAGTCATGATAAGAGATGCGCGGGAAAGGTTTCTGGGAAATGTGTTTGGTCGGATAAACTTTCTCGACGAATTCGATGAACATCGTCTCGGTAAACTGTAGAATGTCCTCTTGGGTTACGAACGACATTTCGTAGTCGAGCTGAGTGAATTCCGGCTGTCGGTCGCCACGGGAATCCTCGTCACGCAAACATCGGGCAATCTGGAAATAACGGTCTAGCCCGGCGACCATGCAAAGCTGTTTGAACTGCTGGGGCGACTGAGGCAGGGCGTAGAACTTGCCGTTTTCGATTCGCGACGGGACGACATACTCGCGTGATCCTTCTGGCGTCCCCTTCATAAGCATTGGTGTTTCGATTTCGATGAAGCCGTTTTGGTGCATATAGTCGCGGAAAAACGAAATGACTTTGTCGCGCATAATTAGGTTGTTTTTCATCCGGTCGGAGCGCAAGTCTAGATATTTGTATTTCATCCGCAAATTTTCGTCCACCAATTTAGTGTCCTCATTGATTGAAAACGGCGGAGTGAGTGATTCGTTCAAGACTTCAACCCCCGTGATCTCAAGTTCAATATCACCATTTAAAATGCCGGCATTTACCATTTTCTCCGGGCGTTTATTCACCAGACCGGTGACGGCCAAAACCCATTCGGGGCGCACGGTACTAGCCGCCGTATGTGCCTCGGTATGATTCGGCAAAGCGACCATTTGTACCTTACCCGAGCGGTCGCGCAGGTCAATAAAAATCAGCTTGCCGTGGTCACGGCGCACATCCACCCAGCCCTTGATTACTACCTCCTGCCCAATCTTCTCGCCCAAATCCTTGATTAGTGTTCGTTCCATGATTTTTAATTATTAATTTTTAATTTCTAATTACCAAAAATCGCCCCTGAAAATTAGCCAATTTGGACTAATTTTCAGGGGCGATTTTTGGTCGCGGTGCCACCCTGTATTGTACTTAATTAAGAGGGGTCTAATGAGGCTCTCGCCCGTTCTTCCCTCGCCTCCCCGGTGTTGGCGGATCACTAGCTTAAATAAAGTGTAACACAGACAAAAAACTACGCAAGAACAAGTCAAATTATCCCCATTGTGCTGTTTTGGGTGAGTAGTATAATAAGAAAATTATGGTGGCAAAAAAGATGACAATTGAGGGTTTAGCTAAGACAATTAATGGCCTATCAAAGACTGTTGAAGATTTGGCAATCATCACCCAAAGAGGTTTTGAGGGTGTTGATGGGAAATTTAAGGGTTTGAAAAGTGAATTAATTGATTTTAAACAAGAAACTAGGGGCAATTTTGCCCTGGTTAGACAGGAGACGACTGATTTTAAACGGGAAATGAAAAGCGAATTTGGGGCGCTTAAACTAAGCCTCAAAGAGGATATTGAGAAGGTCGCACAAATGGGACGCGAAGACATGGATGCCTTCGGTCAGGACATTCTTAAGATTAAAAAGAATCAAGTCCATTTGGAAAGTCTAATTAAACCCAGTCTTAAATCTAAACACTAAAAAACCGCCGATTGGCGGTTTTTTTCGGTATTTTTAAGGACCGATCTTAAGGATTCAAAAAGGTCGGTCCTTTGGTTTTGATTATTGTAAAAGCGAGAGTGCGCTATATATAGCAAACATGAATATCAATATCCAAGCAATCATGTTGAATGTTTTATTGTCTTTGCCGAAGGTGGAATATTTATGAGCCCATAATCCAATTGCAATAAAGATAACTAAAAGCAGTATTGGCAATAAATTGTTTGTAGACATGATTGTTTCTTTATCTTGTTACCCCGATTTTTTTCCGCACCTCCGCCATTTTTAGTTTATTTATTTAACAGATCTTCGTAGTGAGCAATCTTCATTGCTTCACGAACCCTTAACATGGTTTCCTCGGCGATTTTTTTGGCTCGAGCAGTACCATTTAATAACGCAGATCGCACTTCTTCCGGATGCGCCTTGAAGTATTCCCTCTTCTGTCTAATTGGTTCTAAAAAGTTATTTAAAACTTTTGTCAGTCGTTCTTTAATTGCAACATCACCTACCTTTCCCGCTTGGTACTCTTTCTTTAATTTATTCAATTCTGAGGTCTCGGTGTCAAAGGCATCAAGATAAGAAAAGACAACGTTCCCCTCTATATGCCCCGGATCAGTGGCTCTAATTCTGGTCGGATCGGTATACATACTTTTTACCTTTTTGGCTACTTCTTCGGCCGAATCAGACAAATAGATGCAATTATTCAGGCTTTTGCTGGCTTTGGCCCCGCCGTCAGTCCCTATTAACCGCGGCACACGGCCAACCAACGCCTTAGGTTCTTTAAATACTTCTCCGTATACTTTGTTGAACTTGCGGACGATTTCACGCGTAAGTTCAATGTGCGGCAACTGATCTTCACCAACTGGCACTAGGTCTGCTTGCGGTAATAAAATATCAGCCGCCTGGCTTACTGGATAATTATAAAAACCAAGCGAGACATCACTTTTCTTTTGCTGGATAATTTCCGCTTTTAGGGTTGGATTGCGGTCTACTAAAGATATCGGTACAAACATACTTAGTAGCATGAAAAGTTCAGCGTGTTCCGGAACATAGCTTTGAATAACGAATGAACACTTCTCCGGATTCAACCCGACCGACAGCCAGTCAAGCGTGACCTCAATGACAGAGTTTCGGATCCGATCCGTTTCTCCCAGATGATCGCCCAAGGCCTGGTAATCTGATATTAAAAAGAAACATTCGTATTCATCTTGTAATTTGAGCCAATTTTCCAGCGCGCCGACATAATGTCCCAAATGGAGCGGCCCTGTCGGCCGTACCCCGGTTAGAATCCTCTTTTTTGTGTTAGTTGACATGGTGTTTTAATGTTAGCACAGAAATAAGTTGATAAAAAGAAAAGTAACCCCCCCACACCTAGATCTGAGTCCGTATTTTTCCTCTCCTGCTCGAGGAGGGGCGGGACGAAGTCCGGGGTGGTGGAATCCTAATTTGGGTCCAACCGCCCCGGCCCTGCTGGGCCACCCCGCCTTGGTTAAGGCGGGGAAGAATGCTTTGTGATGAGTGTGTGGGGGGTTACAACAAAAATTCCGACTATTGTCCACGTGGACAAATAGTCGGAATTACTTAAGACAAAGGTCAGACAAAATTTAGCTAGCTCAAATGAGCTTGATCGTTCCATGTCTCAATTGCCCAGCCGGTATCTAAACCGATTTCTTTTTCTTTGTTGTAATTGCTAATAGTCACACCGGTATTTTGCATAATGAATCGACAGGTTCCCCGATCTTCCCGCTCGTTTAAATCGATTCCAAATACCATGACTCCCAGCAATCGGCGGAGAAATAGACCATGAGTTACCACGACAACATGATCGACTTCTTGTTTTTTAAGGAAATCAATCGCCTTAATCGCTCGTGACTTTAAATCTTCAAAATTTTCCTCATCCGAGTGATGGTAGTCGGGAAGGTAAAAATTCTTCCATGATTCCGCCATTACAGAGACACACTTTTCATCATCCATCGAGAGCCCCTCAACTTCAGACGGTTTTTTTCTTTCCGTGAATAGACTCGAAGTGATAATTTCTTTGCCAAGTTTTTCAGCAATCACTTCGGCTGTTTGTTGGGTTCTAACATATGGGCTAGCAATGACCAGGTCAATCGGTAATTTGCCCAAACGATTAGCCACGAATTCGGCTTGTTTATAGCCAAGGTCGGTCAGAGGTGTCTCCGACCCGGACCATATTCTTGTCGCATTCCCCTCGCTTTCCCCGTGTCTAACGAAATATACTTTCATAATTATAATGATCAGCTTTTATCTTCCATGATTCCTACCTGTTTTACAACTTCCTCAATGTTAGTTTTGTTAGTTTCGAATATCTGATCGATTTTTCTGGCCAGATTCGGATCGATATTTTGTAGTTGCTCTTCGGAAAAAATTTCCTTCATAATTAAATCAACTATGTGTTCCTTGGCTTGATGAGATATTTTATATTTTAATACCCACTCTTCAATACAGAGATGAATGATTTCATGGCAGATAGTTTCTTCGGATAGGTGCCTTTTTCCGGATTGGATGTTTAGAATAATTTCCTTTGGTGATGCTTTGACTTCATAGCTTCCGACGACTCCATATCGCGTCAGTATTATTTTATATTTATCGTCCGGAACTAAGTTTAAAGATGCCAGTCCTTTTTCAAGGATACCACTCTTTTTTCTCCATACGAGTTCAATTTTTTCTCTTTCTTGATCAAAGGTTGTTTCATCGAATTCTTCCGGAATCATTGCTAAGACCTCACTCAAGTCCCTCGTAGTCGCTTCGTCTAAGTAGAGATTTCCAGGCAATTTTACGAAGTAGTTATTTTCCTTAAACCAGCTAACTTCCTTTGGATCGAGGGTTTCTCTGACACGGTTTTCCTCTGATTCAGGGCTATACTCAAAAACTAGTTTGATCGGTTCTTTTTCTATTTGTTCCGCGGGGTTAGACATTATTTTATTTGTTTTCTGAACACCGGTCCCAAGGTCAGTTGTCCGGCAATATTCTCAATTCTGGGAACATCAAGTAATTTAGCCATTTTAACTGTTGAGCTGCTGCCTTCCGTGTTTTGGCCGAAGATATTAATAATATTAATTTCCCCGCGATTCGTTTCCATCATCGGCAAATCTTCGGATCGAATGACCTTACCAATCTCCGTCTCGTTGCGTAATTCTGGAAATGTTGGGTCGTCGTCGCCCCTATACGGTAAATTCCCTTGGGCTTGAATCTCAATGTAGGTATTGGCCGGGGCCTTTTCTTCCAATGTGTGCAGTGCATTTTTTATTGTGCGAAAACCGGTGATAGCAAAGCGGCCGAGAAACCTCGGATCAACTTTGGTCCAGGCTGGCTCGATCACGAAATCCGGTAGAGCGGTTTCCATACCGTTCACGGACAGCTCTGTCTGGAATCCCTTCAGAACGAGCCCGTCAGCCGTTTTCTCCCAGTATCTTTCATCTTTGATGACTGCTTTGGGGGCAATGACAATTGTCGCCAAGGCGACTGGAGTTCGTTTTCCTTCGATGTTGGCATACAGGGCGACAACTTGAGATCGTAAACGCTCGGGATCAAAATCCAAGCCCTCAAACACTGACGCGGTAGTTTCGTTGCCTTCCATTGGTGAGCGGCGGTCTAATCCCCTTAGTTCCGAGTGTCTGATCTCTTCCACGATAGCCGGGCCTGTTACTGGGACAACCTCTATCCCCTCCCCGAAATTAGCGGACCGAAAAACATCGGCGATAGTTTCAGTAAGTGACTTGGTTTCTGGATTTGGATCGTAGGTTTCCATCTTATTCAAAAAACTTATACTTTCCCCTGTAGTTTTTACTGATACGCTTTATTTCGGCGGACATGGACGACATTCCGATTTCAGCCCGTCTCTTATCCAGATTCTTCTGATCGTGAACTTTCCAAAGCTTGAACTCGCCCTCTTTGACTTGGGTAAATTGAGTGCCGTAAGTTTGGGGCTTGCCATCGTTCATATTCACCCGATCCTGCATCGTCGCCAGGTTTTTTTGATCGACATCGTCTAAGTGTTGCTTCATAAGACGCAAATAATCTTTTCTGAACTCTTGTTCCGGAGAATGTTGGGCGATTAGCCACGCTGAGGCGCTGGCTTTCTTTCCCACTTTGCTGATAGTTGGCAGGCCGAGCTGCTCAATGATCAGTTTTAGTTGTTTTATATTGGACTCATCCAGCGTCGTCATCTTAATTCTTACTTCGTCCGAGAAATCCAAAGACTTTCTAATCGCCTGGTCTTCTTTAGCCATGTCCATCAGTTGGCGGGATATTTCTTTGTTGTCCATATTTTAATTCAGATTCTTCTCCATCATCACAAGCGTATGTTTGTGATGCGGTTCTTGGCCGGTGATTTTAAAGCCGAAAGATTCGTAATATGGAACCAGTCCCTTTTCTTCCAAACATTCTAGTTTAGCCAATGTTGCCCCCTCTTTTTTGGCTTCGCCCAGTGTTCGTTCAATAAGTTTACGCCCTATCCCCTGCCGACGAAATTCCGGCGCTACCGCCAATCTGTTCAGGTGGCAAACTCCGTCCAGAACATGATAGCGGTTAGTACCGACTATTACGCCGTCTTTTTTAATGACAAATATTTTAGCGCCCCCGGCTATTTCCTGTGTCAGTTTTCCTTCCGAATCATTGGCTAAATTGCAAAAACCGCCCGGCTTGTTGGGGGTTTGGTAGGCGCGAGAAACTAATTCGCTAATGCCAGCCAAATCGGCCGGCTCAGCCAATTTAATTTCCGTAGAAGAAATTTGTTCGTCTATTTCGGCCATTCCTTATTTTTAAACTGATAGTTTTAGTTTCAATTCTAATGCTCGGCTGATGATTTGATCCCCGATCTGACCCCAGTCGAAGTATTGTTTATAACCGGCCGGGTCGATCAATTTAATTTTAGTTATCGAGCCAGCGGGATCTTCGATGAATGGGCCGTACGGACGAACTAGGCAAGCGTAACGAAGTTGGTAAACAAAGGAATTATCTCTCGTGTCGGTGACCTTTTGATAACCGATAGGCAGGCAGGATAAAACTTTCATGTTAGATTCTTCTTGGATCTCTCGTTTCAGTGTTTCGATAAAAGTTTCTCCTTTCTCTATTGTTCCCCCAATTAGACCCCAGTTTTGTTTTTTTTTTGTCTTCCGGCGAAACGGGGTTATTTATCCGATCTTTGGCTTCCTCGATAAAACTATCAGCGAACTCGTGCCAAACATAGTGATAGATTTTCTCGCCGGCCAGATAAAAACGGTAGTTATCCATATCGCCCGTAACATCCTCCACCATTTTCTGTACATCGTTAAGTTGTGTTTCGTCTTCTAACCCGATTTCTATTTTCTCGTCCAAATCAAGGTCATCAATGCTGGTCAGCACGAACCGGGCGATGTTCCAGATTTTATTGGCAAATTTTTGATAGGCGCGGATTTTGTCTTCGGATAGCGACAGATCGTTGCCCGGAGTATTACCGATCACCAGGCCAATTCGTAAAGCATCGGTGCCATATTTGGCTGTCAGTTCCATTGGGCTAACTACATTCCCCTTGCTCTTGCTCATTTTCTTGCCATTTTTATCGTTCACCAGCCCATGCATATAAACCGTATGAAATGGTACTTGTTTGGCCAAATAGAGGCCAAAAATGACCATTCTAGGCACCCACTTGAACACCAAATCCCGTCCGGTTTCCATTACATCGGTCGGATAGTAGGTTTTGAACGACGAATCGTCGGGATAACCGAGCGATAGTAGTGGCCACTGGCCGGAGGAAAACCAAGTATCAAAAGTGTCCGGGTCTTGGACCATCTCTCCCCCGCATTTTTCGCATTTGGCCGATCCGCTAAAATCCAAGTCCGTAACAGCATGGCCACAACTACAAATTTTGGCTGGAATGGGAATACCCCACACAATTTGCCGGGAAATGTTCCAGTCGATAGAATTCTCCATCCAATAGGAAAAGATTTTGCCGGAACTTTCGGGGATGAATTTAATTTTGCCGGTATTGTAGGCGTCCAGCGCCAGGTCGGCCAACGGTTTCATCTTCACGAACCACTGATTCATAATCCGCGGCTCAATAACGGTGGCACATTTGTAGCAGGTCGGTACATTGTGGGTGTAATCTTCAATCTTTTCAATTAAACCGAGGGCGGTCAGGTCGGCGACGACTTGCTCGCGGGCTTCCAGTATTTTCAGACCGGAATATTTACCGGTTTTCTCGTTGAGTCGGCCGTAGTGGTCGATTACCTCAATTACGGGTAAATTATGTCGTTCGGAGACAGCAAAGTCGTTGGCATCGTGTGCCGGAGTTATTTTCAGTGCGCCAGTACCAAACTCGATATCCACCATGTCATCGGCCACCACTTTCAGCGTGAGTTTATTTTCCGGGTGTTGGACTTCAATATCTTTACCAACAAATTCTTTATATCGCTTATCATTCGGATTAACCGCTACCGCCACATCGCCAAAGATCGTTTCCGGTCGAACAGTGGCTACCACAAATGGACCGTACTTGATGTAGTACAGCTTATCTACTTTTTCTACCGATTCGGTTTCCACATCGGACAACGAGGTCTGGTGTTTGGTGCACCAGTTGATGGAGCGTTTACCGCGATAGACCAAGCCATCGTCAAACATCTTTTTAAAAGTCCTTTGAGTTTCTTTGACCACATCGTCATCCAGCGTGAATTTTTCCCGCGACCAATCACAAGAGGCGCCGAGCGAACGCACCTCGTCTTCCATATTCTTTTTATTCTCCAAAGTAAACGCCATTATCTCTTTGTAGAGATCTTGCGGATCCATTTTGAACCGCGACCGCCCCTCTTTTTCCAATTGCTTTTCGTAGACGATTTGCGTTTCAAAGCCGGCATGGTCGGCACCCGGTACCCATAGCACCTTTTCTCCCTTCATGCGGTGATAGCGGGTAATAATATCTTCCAAAGTAAAAACCAGCGAATGCCCGGCGTGCAAGCGCCCGTTGGCATTTGGTGGAGGCATAATAATCGTAAACGGTTTCTGGTGCCGAGCCGGCAGATTATCCGGGTTAAAAAACCCGCTCTCCTCCCATTTTTTATAGATTTCCGCTTCGGTCGCTTTCGGATCGTAGGGTTTTAACAGTTTTTCCGGCGTCATAGTTATGGTGTGAGGTGTCTGTCCGTTAGATAATATTCGATCAGAAAGTAAAAATTTTGAGCGAAAATCATGAACTTGAGAGGAGTCATAGAAACCTCTGACTACGAACAATTCATGATTTGCAGCCAAAATTTGGACTTTCTGGCGAATAAGCTACCCGATTATTGATATAAGCGTTTAGATAGCGGACAGATGCCCTATGCCTTATATACTAGCAAAAACCGGTAATATTGTCATATTCAAAGTCTCAAGTAACTTTTACTGGCAACTAAAGACAAGATTTTCGGGTATCTTCCTTTTCCTAAAAAAAGCGGATAAAAACTTTTTGAGGAGACTATCGGTTTTTGTCCGGTAAATCCTACCGTCTCACCCCTCTTAATCAGTTGGAAATCTTTTAATTCACTATTTTGTTTAAACTGGCCGGAAACGGCATAGGTACCCGACACGGTAAACAATTCTTTTTGTTTATAAACTTCAACCTGGCCAGGCAGCATTTTTAGATTTCTTAATATAACCTTGATATCCGCCAGTGCTTTTTTATAGTTTCTTCCGGTCTTGTTTGGTCCATATTCTAGAGAAATTCCCAATTTACAGTGGTCAATCAGGCTACTGCCGCCAAAAACTTTTTTGCGGATCAAAGCCATCTTGGTAATCGGGGTGAAGGCTAATAACTGTTTTACTTGCTTATTTAGTTTTGTCACCACCGCCAGGCAATTAAAATTGGAATTTGTCGCGTGGATATCCAACACAATAGCGAATTGTTTTAGCGCGGGAATTAATCGATAGGCAACGCCCTCCTCTACTCGTCCACCTTCTTTTCCCGGAAAAGCTCGATTTAGATCCTTAAAGATGAATCTTTTTTTCTTGGCTACCGCTGCGGGATTGGCGATAATAAAAGAAATTGAACCCCTCAATAATTTTATTTTTTTGATTTCGTTGATTACTTTTTGACCGATGATCTCGTCACCGTGAACACAGCCCACGATGGCAATATGGGGTTTACCCTTCCCGATAGTTGTTATGATGTTGTTTTTCATTTATATAAGATTAAAAAATTGGAGGGGTTGGAGAAGATATCTCTTCCCCCTCCTAATTTTAATACTACAGCTACATGGCTTGCACACAAAGCTCATGGCATCTGGTCGCCCAGCCGACGATTTTGTCCAGATCCGGAGTGGCGCCGAACATTCTGAACTCGATCGTTCCATGGACCGAGATTCGAATTAGTGTCCAGCACTTGCGCGGATCGGTTGTAAAACCAGTTCGTCGGTGTATGGAATAACCGCATTGTAAACCCGCAAAGCTGTCTCGTGATCTGGCATTCCAATATGGACATGCGTACCAATTACCCGGCAAGCGGCCAAGAGGATATGCCGAGGCATAGTTTTGACGATTTCAAGATAGCGCGGGTTGGGATAAACATTCAACGGCATGTCTTCCGGTCCGACTTCGGTATAACGCAAGCCGAAGTTTGCATGCACATAACCTTCTGGGTCGTCACGAAGCCAATCTGCTCCAGCCGCACCTAAGCCGGTGTCGTGGCGACTTATCTCTTTGAGTGCTTGGACGAGTGTGTTTTCAACAAGACGAAGCTGTGAGTGTAGCCTATCAAGATTGCAGGGTCCGATCCGGCTTTCAATTTGGCAAGCGGACAATTCATAGCCAAATTGATCCTCTTGTTTACTCTCTTTCAGCTCGCGTTGCTCCAAAACATACTCGGCTCGTGGCGTAATTTTCTCATTATTCGTAAGGAAAGCCTCACGCTCTACACCAACCATCAATTGTTTTTCTCGGTCAAACTTAAACCGAGCCATAAAGTCCTTCATGATAACACCTCCAATTGTCAACTAAGAATTAGAACGCTTCCTGCGCGAAGCGCAGACTTACTCGCCCTATTCCCTGGCTTTCAATATTCCATACACCTTTTCCTTTCTAAAATTTTCAAAGAACAAAATTAAATGCCGGCCGTTGTTGATGATCTATTTTGAAACGGGGGAACAAAAAACTCCCCGTCTCTTTGCATAATAAAATTACGCAAAGGGACGGGGAGTCTAATTTTCCGCGTGGTGCCACCCTTGTTTTAGAACAAAAAACACCGTGGAAACGGCGCTGTTCATTCCACTCATCAACTCTGACTTCCGGCTTACGCCAGAAACGACATTGATCATCCTATGATTACGGAGGAAGCCGGATCTCCACTTTTGCAGAGATCATCCTGCCTGCACGAAAAAATATGCACAGCGATTCGGGCCCAACCCCCTGCTAATAAGCAAGGGACCCGAATCTAGGATTTTGTAATTGTTAAGGTCTGGTCTCATCGTAATCTAGTGCTTTAATCTTGTCAAGAATTATAATTTTTTTGGTGTTTAAGTGATTTTTGCTAGAAAACACCTAGCCAGAGTGGGCGAATTGATTAAAAGTAGACAATAACAGTTACCTGTGATATATCAATGATGGATACCTTTTACGAGCTTGCTTGTTCCTTGAGAATTAAACTGGAAAGATATCAATCGTAAATAGATCACGATGAGAAGCAATAGGGCCGATAAGGCTTGAACATTTTGGAATAATTCTATTGAAAGAAAGGTACGATCATGAATTTCGACCCGACTCTAAAAACACAGGTAAAAAACCTGGTAGGTCTAAGCCCCCGCCAAGGGAAAAACCTGATTAAAACGGAACGCTACCTGGTGGCTTACCTAAAAAGGCACGGGATTAAGGTGGTCATAGAAAAATTTCCAGTAACTATCCCCGAAGCCACCAAAGCCTCCCTAATGATCGACGGAGAATTGATTCCCTGTCTGAGTTGCTCGTTTGTCGGAGGTGCGATTGAAAACAAGGAAACGATCTTGAGTTCGACAATCCCCTCTCGTTACAATCTGGATCTGCCGAACATCAACTTCAATCCGCTTAGTGCCGCCATTTGCCGTAATAACTTTTATTTTGCCCCGGCCCTGGCAGTGGCCCGAAAGCATGTTTCTCGGATCGCTCGAGCCAAAAATATTTTAGGTCGAGTAGATATCGAAAAGTTTCGCGGTCAAGCGGCCCACCTGCTGGTCGGGAACTCTCACAATCCCCGATCAGTCGTTTTTGCCCACTATGACTCCGTGGGCAAGGGGGCTACCGACAATGCTTCTGGAGTGGCGGTTTTGCTCCGATTGATTGTTGAATTTCCGGAGACTTTGGCCTCAACTCTCTATGTCTTTGACGGCAATGAAGAACTGTCCTACGACTACCCGACATATTGGGGTCATGGTTTTCGCGTGTTCGAAGATCGGCATAATCTCCTGCTGGCCAACTCGGAACAAATAATCACTGTCGATTGTGTTGGGAACGGCCCGACCGAAGAGTCCAGTGATCCGAACATGTTACGATTGGACTTTCCGATCAAAAATAGCGCGAAATGGGCATCAAAAACATCTTCTCTGTCTGGGGATTTTCCCAAACTGATGGCTGTTTACCATTCGGATGCTGATATCCCCGATCAATTGAGTGAAAAATACCTTCGAGAGGCGGTAAACGTGTTACGGAAAAAGGTGGGATAAGCTGAGAAGCTTTTCCGTTGATTGCTTTGTGTTTTAGACAAGAATGCCCGGCCGTACCTTTGTGGTAAGACCGGGCAATTTTTTATTCGTAGCGACCGAGGATGAAAGCTTCTTTTCCCGGAAGGTCCTGATTTCGGGGGAAAATGATCAGCATGTTTTCGGGAGCCAGGACTTTTTTCTTACCGTCGTAACCAATCGGTGTGCCTTTGGGCAGAGGCTCGAAATCTTCGAATTCACGGGCCTTGCGGAAATTCGTTTCCGTCTTGTAGATGCCGAAGGCGTGCATAACCTTTTGACTTTTGCATTCCCGCGGCAATCTGCCGTCGATCGCGCCCATGATGGTTAGGAATCTGATAATTGATTCCCGCGCCAGTTTGGGAGCTTTCGGATCATTGTGGTTTCCGCATTCGATGCAGATCCCGATCTTTCCCATGGTATTCATGAAATAGTCGGTACCGCCGGCTTCGATTACATCCCAGCCGTGGGAACGGATCCCAAAACGAAGCCGTTTGGCAATCGGAAACGAATGGGGTTCGCAGATGATGAACGGCTTGCTTTTTTTGGTCATACTCGAGTGCACATCGAGCAGAGCTTCGCTTTCACGCAAGTAGGGCATCAGTTCAAGGGCCCGTTTGCGCTCGTAAGTCCCCCGTTCTTTTGCCGTCAGCAGTTTGTTAGGCCGGAAGGCTCGGTTGAGGTTCATATCCACTTGCCGTTCGCCCAATGTCAAAGCTTCGAGATTGGCCACGATGAAATGAACAGTGCCGCGTTTGATGTCGAGCGTCGGGATCAGCTCTTTGAACGCTTCCGGTCCGCAGATTTCATCACCATGAACGCCGGCCATGATGGTCAGAGTTTTTCCAGGCGAGACGCCTTTTTTGGTAATTACTCCATCGGTCATAATTTCCCCCCTCCTTGTTGGGGTGGTTTCTGGTGATAAACCTATCATAGTTTCCAGCGCTGTCAATTTTTTGCAAGATTGACAATTATTCACTTGCTTCTATGATTTACGTCAGAGTGACAGTATGTACATTAAATTTTGCTGTCCAAAATCTTAGGTTGGGAGGTATGTCATGGAAGAGACATTGACCGAGAAACTGGAGGCGATCCGACATTCCACCGCCGGATGTATCGCCGTGACGGGCGGTGCGCCGGCTGGATCAGACGATACTGTCGTGGCAGGAATCGTCGAAGAGTTTGTGGCGAAACTGGCCGGGAAAAACCTGGCGATCGTCGGCAACGGAACCAAGTGGGGCGTGCCAAAATATGCCGCAGAGGCTGCGATCGCGCACGGCATTCCACTGATCCGTATCTTTCCGGAACGCGCCAGGAAGCACCTCCTGTCGATTCCTGGGGCGATCGACATTCCCATTTCTCCGCGCTGTTTCAGTCCGGAATGGGGGATTGAACATCACGAACCGGTCATCTATGGCGTAGCGTTGTCCGGCACCGGCGGGTTGGCCGACCTGGTGTATGATGGCCTGCGACCGCTCTGGCAGTCCAAAATCGCCGTCTGTCTACCGGCTGATCCGATCAGTTCTGGCAGGACAGCGGCCGAATTCCTGCTGGCTCATTTGAAGCGGTAGTAACGACTATGCGTATACGACATCAACGGGGGCTTGGCCACCCCCCGTTTTTTTTGACAACTTTTAATTGGTAGCTATTTTAATTTCGTGTAGAAGCAGCTGCGATTGCCAGTATGGCAAGCGCAGTCGCCCATCTGCTCGACCAGAATTAACAAACTGTCGTTGTCGCAGTCGATAAAAATTTCTTTAACGTTTTGAAAATGTCCGGATGTTTCGCCCTTGTTCCATAATTTGTTCCTAGTTCGACTCCAAAACCAAGTCGTGCCGGAAGACAAGGTTTTTTGGTAGGCTTCTTCGTTCATAAAACCGACCATCAGCACTTCTTTGGTTTGGTAGTCTTGGATGATGGCCGGGACCAAGCCATTCATTTTATTGAAATCTAACTTCATTATTTTATGTGGCTATTGCGTAAAATGCGGAATTGAGTATCATTTAATAGTAACATTATCGGGAAGACATGAGCAAGCTAGCTTCAAATGACAAGGTGTTTATGAACGCTACTAAGGTCGGATACGGCCGGAGCGATGTTTTTTATCTCCTGGAAGACTTGAACCGGATTAGCCGGAATCCGATGTTGGCCTACCATTATACGAATTTATTGAGACTTAATTCCGCTTCACCCTTGGCTCGAGTGGTAACCTGGGAAAGTTGTATCGATCGCTTAGTTTCCAAGTTGCGCGACGAGAAGTTTGACCTGACTATCGGGTTGGGACGTTTGGGCGGGATGATTATTGAAGATTTGATTGACGGTGGCGTGCAAGTCGGCCGAGCTCAGATTTTTTATATTACCCGTCTGTCCAATGCTGGTTGGGAAAAGATCGCTTATGTAAACACGCCCGGCTATCCTTCCCTGGCGGATCAGGCGGAAGATTTGCACCGCTTATTGAAGAAAGCTAAACGAGTGGCGATTGTCGATGATGTATCTTACAGCGGTGGCACGCGTAAAGCTTTGGAAAAGCTCATTGGTTCTCACCATAAAGTAACAGCAATCGACTTGATTACCATCAAAACGGCGAAAAAAACAAATACCTATTACCATAACTGGGTATCGGGTTTGTGGAGAGCCGGACGATTCCGGTATTTTATGGAATGGTCAATATAAAGTATTCAAAAAATGCGCCTACACGTCCAACCGCGAAAGGAATGTCGTTTATTTTGGCGACCACGGGATGGAAGTTTATTATGAAACCAGAAAATTGCAGAAATTGCTATTCCCGCTGTTCGGATAGGCTCTTAGAAATACGGTTTGATGTTAAACGAGGAGAA
>JAPLZN010000009.1 GCA_026395035.1 Candidatus Vogelbacteria bacterium
GGAACCACTTCTTCGGTTTTGGCGTCGCGGGCGGTAGCGACGGGGGCAGTTTTGCTAAAGCCAAAGATATTGGAGGCTTCCGTTTTTCCCTTCTTGGCGGTTTCCGGAAAACCGGTCGCAATGACGGTTACCCGGAGTTCATTTTTCTTGAGTTTGTCGTCGTAGATGGCGCCGAAGATAACCTTGGCTTCGTTGTCGATCGATTCGGTAATGACCTTGGCGGCGTCTTGGATCTCGAACATGGTCATATCTTCGCCACCGGAAATGGTAAACAAAATGCCGCGCGCCCCATCGATTGAAATATCAAGAAGGGGAGAATTGATGGCGGCCTTGGCGGCTTCGACGGCCCGATTTTCGCCGGAGGCGGAGCCGATACCCATCAGGGCCGAACCAGCATTGGCCATAACGGCACGAACATCGGCGAAATCGACATTGATGATCCCCGGCATGGTGATGGTGTTGGACAGGCCCTCAACGGCTTGGCGTAAGATCTCATCACACATGGCGAAAGCACTCGAACAGGTGGTGTCTTTGGTGATGACATTGAGTAGGCGGTCGTTTGGAATGGCGATGACGGCATCAACTTCTTTTTTTAGCTCATTGATGCCGTAGTCGGCGATCGCTCCGCGCTGTTTGCCTTCGAAAAAGAAGGGCTTGGTGACGATAGCCACGGTCAGCGCGCCCTGATCCTTTGCAATCTTGGCGATGACCGGAGCGGCACCGGTGCCGGTTCCGCCACCCATACCGGCGGTGACGAAGACCATGTCCGCGCCCTTGATGATGTTTTGAATATCTTCTAAACTTTCTTCGGCGGCGCGGCGGCCGATCTCCGGATCCATGCCGGTACCCAAACCGCGAGTCAGATTTTTCCCGATGTGCAGTTTTTTGTCGGCCGGCGAACGATGCAGGTGCTGGGCATCGGTATTCATGGCGATGAATTCGACCCCTTTTACTTTTGAGTCGATCATGTGGTTGACCGCGTTCGTGCCGGAACCGCCAACACCAATAACTTTAATGCGAGCGAAGGCTTCGATTTCAGGATTGATTTTGGGCATGGATGAAAAATGCTAGGCGATAGAAAAAATGGCTAAAAATATCTTCCTAATGTTACCAGATGGGAGGGGAGGAAGCAAATGGAGGGGAAAGTAGTAAGTAGTAAGTAGTAAGTAGTAAGAGGGAGCAAGATAATACAAAAACAGCCTTATTTTTAGGGGTTTTTGCGTGGTATTGACGATATGATAGTCGTATGCTATATTTGCAAACAAGTTCGACAAATGAAAGGGAGAAAAGCCGATGTCGTACAATGTGTTCTTTGTTTACACCGCCCTGACGGAGGGATTCGAGGGAGTCCGTACTTGGACAAGTTTTTCGTCGAAAGAAGATTTTGACGCTGAGAGGCATGTCATCATCGACGGCGAAAAGTACATGTATGACGGCCGGGAAAAAGTGGTGGCGGAAGGTCTCTCGAACGAGGAATGCAAACAACTGTGCAGGCAAACTCCTCGTGCCTGTCGTGTTGCCGCCGCCTTTCAACGGGCGACCGGTCCCCGGGGTGCCGTTAGCCCGGAAATTCTCGCGATGGAGTTGTTTGGACTTGGGCTGGCTGAAGCCGAAGCCGAACAAATTGAACGAATGAAGAAGGAATAGGGCTGGATTCAAGTCCACAAAAACCCAAACCGCCTCGGAGACTTTATGTCCCGAGGCGATTTTATTTTGTATTTTATCCCCGCCTAGGTTAGGCGGGGCCGAGACGGAGTCCGGGGGCGGTTCGATTCCAACCACCCCCGGCCTGCTGGCCACCCCTCCTTATCCAAGGAGGGGATAAATACAACACAATTCTGGAATGACAATTAAAGAGATTGCTTCGTTCCACTCGCAATGACAAACAAAAAACATTTTGTATTTACTTACAACTTTTCTACTTACTACTTACAACTTGTTTTACGGCATGAATTCCCGGAACCAACGCATAATAGTTTTAATCCAGTCGCGATTGCCGGGGGAATTTGTCGGGTTTTCCAATTCGTTGTCATAATTATAGGAACACAGGCCGTAGGCGACCGCCCACGATGGGTCGATCGTCTGATTGTTGCCGCCCAGGCGTGCCGGCTCGGCTGTCCGAGCTGGAAGTTTGAAATAATCTTTGGCCAACAAGTCAATGCCGGGGATGCCAGAACCTCCGCCGCAGATGATAATCCCGGCGGGCAAGAGGCCGTTGCGGCCGATCTTTTTCAGGTGGACTTCAATATATTCGAAAATATCGGATAGGCGCGCTTCAATGATCTCGTCGAGTTTGCGGCGTGGCCCCTCCGGTTCCTGTTCGTGTTTTTTGATGCGATCGGCGTCTTCGATCGGAATGCGCAGGCCCAGAGCGATGTCGTTGGTGATATCGGTCGAACCAATAGGGAAAATATGGATGGATAAAGGAAGATTCTCTTCGAAGACGGCAATCGAGGTTGTTTGCGAACCGACATTGGCGAGGACACTGCCGGAGGCTTGCTGGATTTTCGACAATAAAACCGAACTCGAAGCGAGCGGGGAAGCGATGATGTCGTCGACGATTAGTCCGGCTTCTTCGGCGACGGCGACAAAATCTTTTAAGTGTTGTTTGGAATAGGTGACGAACATCGTCCGCACTTCGAGTTTGGACCCCTTCATGGCTTCCGGCGTGCCGAGGACTCTCTTGCCGTCCAGTTTGAACATAATCGGAACGCGGTGTAGAATCTGCCGATTTTGCATGTCGGGCAAACTGTTTTGACTGTCTTCAACGGCGCGCCGGATATCTGATTCGACTACTTCATAATCGGCCCGAGCAACCAAGGTTCCCCCATCGCTTTGACGGGACTCCAAGGTGGCTCCGCCCACTCCCAGGCAAACATGGCGGATCTTTAGTTTGGAAGCTTTTTCGGCTTCCGCTATCGCGCCTTTCAGACAATCGATGACTTCCTCTAAGTTGGTGATATAGCCTCGACGCAAGCCGTTGGAGCTTTTTTTTACCAAAGCCAAAATATGCGGATGTTCTTGTCCGTTCTTTCGTTCGCAGACCGCGATGCGGATCCACGAAGTTCCAATGTCCAAACCGGTGATAATTTTATGAGAACTCATGAGCGATCTAAGAGCCTGTCCACTATCTAACCGCTAATAAAAAACACAAGATACCGTTAGCTTGCCTGCCAAAATGTCCAAATTCCGGCTGCAAATCATTCATCACTCGTCAGAGTAGCTCACTACACTTCCTCACTCTTCATGATTTTCGCTCGGAATTTGAACATTTTATCAAGGCATTAGATAGTGGACAGGCTCTGAGACAAAAAATCCGGCGCTCATCAAAATTTATCTTTTTGAGAAGAGTGCGAAAATACTTTGTTCTTCGGCTTCCATTTTAACACTATGATCCATTCCCTTCAAATGCAACAGTCCGTGGATAAACAGGAAGATCAAGTGCTGGCGCGGCGAATGTGAAAACTTTTTTGCTTCGGTTTCCGCGCGCTTGAGATTGATGAAAATTTCCCCCGAATTTTTTTCGTAGGGAAAAGACAAAATATTAGCCACCTTGTCTTTTTGGCGGTAGGTGATATTTAAGTGGCGCGATAGGGTGTTGCCGCAAAAAACCAGGCTCAGGTCGTATTTTGGCCCCAGAACGGAATCGGCAAGGTCAGAAAAAGGCACACTGGGCGCCTTTTGTCTGGTTTTGTTATTTACGGACAACATCTTTTATCTTGCCCAGTTTGCGTAGGCGGTTGTTCGTGACCCGCTTGGCAATGCGCTTGAGCGCATCTTGCTTGTGCTTAAGCGGAGATTTGTTCCGCTTGCTAAACTTCAAATCACGCGCGCGGCGTAGATTGCCGGAGGTCTGAACGCGCTTGGTGAAGCGGCGCAGAAGGTTGGCATTCGATTCGCCACTCTGGCGTTTTACTTCTATTGCTGACATACGGAAGAGTTTAACATATCTTGCTATTTTGGCAAGGGAACTTGCTTTTTACCGTTTGACGGGTAGGATGGGGACAGATTAGAAAGGAAGGAGAATAAATATGGGATTATTATCCCGTCAGCCGAACGCGAATGAGTCCGAGGTTCGACCGAAAGGCCTCTGGGCGCCGAGTGATCCTACCGGGGCATTGCTCATGAAAACGGCCGTCCATTGTTGCGGTTGTGGCCAAGTAACGGCCGCGCGTCATGTGGTGATAGTTGAACGAACCCACATCTTTTGCCCCTCCTGCGCGGAGAAGGGGGTTTGTAACTGTCTGGACCACTTCAACGTGAGCGAGTTTATCGAACACCAAGATCCGGACCGTCCGCGCTATGGGGCATCCGGAGAGGCTGGAGAAGCGGACTGATCAGAGTAGCCAAACCCGCCGGTTTGCTTGTGCGAACCGGCGGTATTTTATTTTGAATTACGAAATGATCCCGATGTCATTGCGAGGTACTCCGAAGCAATCTCATCCTCTTCTAAACCCAGATTGCTTCGGAGTACCTCGCAATGACAAAGAAGGCGTTAAATAGTCTGTTTCGTAATTCAGGGTATTTTATTCATCACTCATCACTCGACATTTATCACTAAAAACTGAAGTTACTACTTCAGTTTTTTAAGGTATTCGCACAACTTATCGATCTTCACCGTATCTTGCGAGCGGGTCTCCATGTCGCGGACAATGACGGTGTTTTCGAGCGCCTCTTTTTGGCCCAGGATGATTGTGTAGGGGACGCCCATCCGTTCAGCAATACCGAGCTGGGTGGAGAGTGAATCTTTCGACATCGAGTGGGTCATGGGAACATGATTTTTCCGCAGGACCTCGATCACCTCGAAGGTTTTGAGTTTGGCGTCAAAGGACAACTGAATAAAGAAGACTTTCGGTTTCTTGACGATGCGCGGAGCGTGATAGGCGAAATCGGGCGATTCGACGATCCGGTCGACGCCCAAACCGCCGCCTACCGCCGGGACATCCTTTTTCCCTCCCAGGGATTTGGCCAAGTAGTCGTAACGGCCACCGCCGCCCAAAGCGAGATTGGAAATGGTCTTAGTCCCGTCTTCGTTGGTTATTTCGGTTTCGCTAAAGATCTCGAAGACAGTGCGGGAGTAGTAGTCGAGGCCGCGTACGAGCGTGCTGTCGATCTCGTAATCGATGCCCATTTTTTCCAAATATTCCATCACCTCCTTGAAATGCTGTTTGCAGGCGGGGCAGAGAAATCCGACCGATTCAGGCGCGCCAGCTTTTATTTCCTGACAGCCTGGGTTCTTGCAGTCCAGCAAGCGAAGCGGATTGGTTTTCAGTCGTTCGCGACAGTCCGCACAAATATCCTTGGAGTGTTTTTTGTAATAATTAGACAGTTCGCGCCGATACGGGCCACGGCAATCCGCGTCGCCGATCGAGTTGATTTTTACGTTAATCTTTTTCAGTCCAGCGTCTTTGAGGATGGTCGAGAAGAGGTTGATGATTGTAGCGTCAGTGATCGGTTTTGGTGTGCCCAAAATCTCCAGTCCGAACTGGTAAAATTCCCGGTAACGGCCTTTTTGCGGATTATCGTGGCGGAAGAATGGGCCGTAATAATAGAGCATGACCGGCTGGGGAAGGGATTGCATTCCGTGCTCAAGATAGGCGCGCATAACGGGCGCCGTTCCTTCCGGCCTCATTGTCAAATGATCCCCGCCTTTTGTCTTCAGGGTGTACATTTCCTTTTCGACAATGTCGGTTCCTTCGCCTACCCCGCGATTAAACAGTTCTTCTCTTTCGAGGGCGGGCATCTCGATTGGTTTGAAGCCGTAGTAGTGGGCCACTTCAGCCGCTTTTTCGAAAAAGCCCTGATAGGCGTACCATTCATCGCCAATCAGGTCGCGCATGCCCTTCGGTGATTGCAGAGCGAAATCTTTTTTTTCACTGGTCTTCTTATCCATGAGGTTTCGGATCGGAGTTATTTAATAATGTAATTATGATATTCGCCGGGAAAGTAGGCTAGCTTAGTGGGAGGGAAGAGTCGGAAGATCGCGCGACCGCGAACCAATTTTTTAGCGACCGGACCCCAATAGCGGGAATCGAAGCTCACCGAACGATTGTCACCCATCACAAAATATTCATCTGGCCCGATCTTGGTGTTGGTGTCTTTGGCGGTAATCTGTTTTAGGTAGGGTTCGGAGAGTTTGAATTGATCAGTAGTAGACGAGGAAATGAATACCTTGCCGCCGGTCACTGTTACTGTTTCGCCGGGCAAACCGATAACACGTTTGATGAAATACTTTGAAGGATCCACGGGGTAATGGAAGATTACGACATCCCCCCGTTCGATTGGGCGAAAATTATAGGATAATTCATCAACAATCAAATACTCGCCGTCATGAAAAGTGGGGTACATCGAGTCACCGGACACGATGAAGGGCTGGGCGATGTAGAGACGAACAGGAATAACGATTACCAGCGTAATTAGGGCGAATTTCAGGACATCCCACCAGGATTCTTTTTTCTTCTCTTTTTTTGCCGCTTCTTCAGAGGCGGTCTGGGCGGCTTTATTTCGAATCTCTGATTCGGTTTCGTTGTTGTTCGGAGTGGGGTTTTCCATAAAAAGCTTTAAAATGAGAGTTT
>JAPLZN010000059.1 GCA_026395035.1 Candidatus Vogelbacteria bacterium
GTCTCCGTATGAATTATTCGTAGCCATTCGTAGATTGGTATAATTCGTATATTCGTATGTTTAGCTACTTTATCTTCTCATTCACATCCAAACTCCAAGACAAATCTTTTAATTTACTGCCGGCGATTGATTTGATCCCGAGCGATGGGGCGAGAGTCGCGGCCGTCGGCGTTGCCAGTTGCTTTTGCTCGTCTTTTCTCCAGAGATACAGTCGACCGCGAACGAGGTACCAAAACGCGGCCTCAACGGTATGGATCAGTGGCCGGTTGTTCACCTTGTAAAAAGTCAGAGCCAGGCCGGAACCGAAAGCGAGCAGAACGGGAATTAGTCGAATAAAGAGTGGAATGAACGACAGGTTGTAAAAGAGATAGGCCAGACCGGTGCCGGTGGCGAGATACAAAAACTGCCGGAACGAAAACGGTCCGATGATTTTATCCTCTATCTCGATAAATTGGGGGACTTGAAAATTCATGAGATAAACATACGAATATACGAATTATACCAATCTACGAATGGTTACGAATAATCCAGACTCCACCTCCCCTGGCCCCTCCTTCGTGAAGGAGGGGAACCTATTCGTAGCCATTCGTTTCATTGGTATCATTCGTAGATTGGTATGATTTAAGTTTTCTCGCGGTACGGGTCCGGGCCAGTCTGGGGGGCAGTTGGATCAGGGGAACCGAGGTCGACTTGTTCTTTCGGCAGACGGAACAGTTTGCCCATTTTTTCGTCGAACATTTGCTGTTCGGCCGGTTTTTGGGCGTTACGGTCGGAATCGGGCGAAGTCAGGGGGGCGGTGTTGCTGACGATTAGCGCATTGTTGCCGGGCGTGGCCCGCATCTCCCCTTCCCGCCGGATGTTCTGCGACGAAACATTGCCGGCCGGCGAAAAACTTTCCACTTTCGGTTGTTGTTCGGAACGGTAGGGTTCGACGCCCCCGCGATTTATTCTTTCCAGAGCGGTGCGGATGGGGAAAAATAATTTGGAATTGACATCTTTGACTATTTCTCCAGCGATATTTACCGGAAGCCTCAATCTCGTTTCTAGACTACCAAGAAAATTTTCGAGCGGAGTTGCCCCCAAGAGGACGAGTCCGATTTCTTCGGCCAGGTCACCGCGTTGGTCAACATGCAGGCGATATTTAAGACTGACCTCCTGGATCGTATCGAGAAGAGTGTCGCTATCGAGCGCTTCTTTTAATTCCAGTGGCAGGAGGTCGTATTTTGCCCGCAATTCCTCTTTGGAGAATTTTTTGGTGTTCATGTTATGGGAATAGTTGTGGATTTGCTCTTATCCAGTTATTTGATTTGACGGCCTCGGCGTTGCCGGCGGTCGCTTCATCTTCGATCTCCTTCTGGATCTTGTCCCGGACATCCTGATTGACACGAGACGAGTTGGCGATCGCGCTGATTTGCGCCTTGGTCAAGTGGCCCAAGAACTTCGGCGAGGCGGTGTGAATATCCGAATTCTCTTCAAGTAAGTCCATCATCTCGGTTCCAGACAGGGAACGAATGGCTCTAATATCGGCCGGGTCCGGAGTGGAAGGAAAAGCCTTGATCAGGGTTTCAATCTTGGTCATATTCGCTGACCTCTCGGTCTTGCCCTTCTCAGCCTTTTCGGCTTTCTTATACTTCTCGGAGCTGTCGACATCCAGGCCGATATCGGTCACGCGGGAATTGATACTGTCGCGAATGCGGGCATCGGTCGTCGGCATCCCAAAGCTCGGACTAGCCTTGATCCTAGCCAAGCTCTGTTCGTCGAGGGCCTTGATAACCGCCTTATGTCCCTTCTCGTCCTCCTTGAGTTCGTCAAGCAATTTGAGTTTTTCGGCGGCCGTTTTGGCGCCCTTGACGCGCTGGGTGTAGGTCTTGATCTTTTCATCGCCGGTTAATCCCTGTCGTTGATCAGACAAGTAGCGAGTGGCTCCGGTAGCGTATTCTTCTCTTGCGGCATTTTCCTCTACCTTGATCTGTTCGGGAGTTGCTGCCGGATTACTGGATGTAAGCTGGTCAATTCGCTCAAGAGCTAATTCGGTTGCTCCAGCACTCTTAATCGCGGATCCCCAAGTCGCTCCTTCGATCTTGGTGCGTTCTTCATCGCTTAGGCCATGCTGATACAAATTGGTGCGGTCGTTTTCCGAAAGGTTGGCCATAAAACGACCTTTTTCCTCGGCATCCATGCCCTCCATCCGTTTTTTGTAGTCTTCGGCACGCGCTTTGCGGGCACCCTCAAAGCCTTGTTTCCCGCCAAATTTAGCGTTGCCGGCGGCTTGAAGCCCCTTCTGGGTCCACGACGCTCCAAAGTTTGCTATTTTAGAACCCACTCCATTGCCCTGCCTAGTCTTCATGTTCTTTAGGAAGTCGCTTTCGGCCATTGTTGTCGCAAGCCGTCCGGCCGTATTTCGTCCCAAAAATGCCGGTGCGGTTTTACGAAGCCAATTGGATGCCCTGGCCATACCCAATCGGTTGGCTACTGATGCTCCCCATTGGCTCATTGAGCGGGAAATGGTAAGTGCTCCAATTGCTAGTCCAATGAGCAGGGCATACCAAATGATTTGTGGCGCAGAAGTGACACTGTTTGTAGTACTACCGACCATTGTTGGTGGTGTGTTGGTCGGAGCCATTTGGGCCATCAGTAGTGTTAAGTAGAAAAGGAACATGAATACCGGTGCAAAAAATGTTTCTCGCAACAGGGCGGTAAACCATTTGTCCCAAATATTCAACTGCCGCAAGCCGCCGGTTTGGGGAATAATTCGACTGAAAAAAGCCAATGAAGACATGGCGATTACCACCAAGAGAACAATTGATCGCGCAACGAACATAAATGCGCCCATAATCAAAACGAAACTTAGCACGAAGATTAAAATCAGGGTGCCGATACCTCGCCAGAAGATGGCTCCAAATGTTAGATCGTTGGCGGTTGATTGAAACTGGCTGGGAATCGACGGGTCGGGGTTGGCAGTAGTGGCCAAGCTACTTTTTTTCCATAGAAGTGAGGGTTGAGCGCCGCGAATTAACGAGGTGGTAATATCTGGTGTACCAATCGAATTTGGTTTACCCATGTTGACATAAAAGACATTGGCAAGAGAGTTTCCTATGTCGATAACAACCCTGGGTATAATGATGCTGAAGTTGATCAGTAAAGCAGTAATGATTAGTTGGACCACCATTCGTTGCCAATTTACACCTTGGGCTTGGATGATGGTGGCGATTGCGATATATAACAAAATAAAAATGAAGAATACATTGGCAATGTCACGCCCGATCTCCCAAATATATCTAATGACACCGTTGTTGGCATAGTCATGGAAATTGTAAACTGAAAATTGAACCATGATATTGAACAAGTTGCTTGAAAAGGAAAGGAGAATGGAAAAAACATTTAAAGCTAACTTGATCACATAGGACAAGGCGTTCTTAAGACAGACTTCAACATTGATTCCCCCTTGGGTGGCGCCTAGCCAGCAGGAATTGGGATCTTTTACATTAATTGCGGAGACATTTTTAACTTGACCGTCGGAAAAGTCTTGTCCGTCATTGTTCAAATGACAGTAAGACATGACCTTCTTATCCCAGTAACCTACGATAGCGTCTGGAGCCTTATGTAAGTAACCAGCGTTGGCTTCAGCGATATCCTTTTTCCACTCTTTTGTACATTCGGCAAGAGTGTGCCAGCACCCCTCATCAACCTTAAGTGTGCTTCCCCAGCCCTGTTTATATTGTACGGTGTAACAATACTTACCAGCTGCCCCGGGTACGGGTTGTGCCGCCCACGCTTGTCCAAAGGGTACCAACAAAATGGCGCCAAGGACTAGAATAATGATGGTTTTGGATAGGCTTAATTTCATTTTTATTTCGAACTGGCCGTTACGCTCTTGCCATTTTGACCACGACAGGTAATCTCATAAACCGGTTCTTTTACCTGGACCGTCAGATAACCTCCGGAGGGGTAATAGCCGAATTGGTAGCGTTCATAGATCGGTATCTTGGAATTGGTCCGTTCGTAATCACGAAAAGCCGTTACGATAGCGCTGGCGTTATTATACGCTCCGCGAAGCGCCAGGGTATAGCCGGTTGGATGATCGCCATCGTAGATTCGCAGACTTATCGGCCCGCTCTCTTCCATTGAAATCGGAACGCGCCACGAGAGTTTGAGTGAGGTCGAAGCGGTATTGGTCGTGGTGGACATTCCGTCAGTTGTGCTGGCGGCCGTTCCGCGCGCCCAGGCAAAGCGGAAATTAAGCGGAGCGGAAAAAGAAAGTTCGCCGGTCGTCTGTTTCAGATTCTCTCCGCGGTTCTTAATCTTTTTGACCAGTTTTATCACCGGATTGTCCGATCCGACCCAGTCGTTTCCGGCGCGACAAGAAACCGCGTTCGTGCTGGCCCAGCTGACGGTGATTTGTCCGGATTGTCGATTTTGGGTGGCAAAAATATCAACGACGGGAGGTTGAGTAGTTCCACCACCATTATCCGCAGTATAGTCTTGAGTCAAACCGCCGGTATCACCACCACCTGTACCCCCCGTAAAATGGTAATTGCTGACATCGTTTACGGTGGGTTCATTGCCATCCCCAACCTGACCAATTTCTGGGTGAGAGTATTGTTCGAGGCGATAATTTACAGCACCACTGGACATTTGTTCGGCAACTTTACCTGGAGCGATGGTTTTCCAGCTGACACAATACTTACCGTCAGTAGACAATATTGCACAGGTACGAACAGGTAGATAGCCATTGCCGGCCGAATATTCTTCAAGGGCTATCGATTCTGCCGCACTGCGTACCCGATTGTAAGTGTTTCTCGCTGAAAGATAGGCGTACTCTGGGGAGTTGGAGTAATTCGGATCGAAAGAGCTTAAAAATTGAAGCCACCACTGGTCGTCCGTGAGGTTGCTACCACCAGCCATAAAATTATTGTATTCGTCGGCGGTAATTGTTGAATTGAAAGTCGGGTCGTTGTTCTCTTCAAAGAATAGCTGTGCCTTAACATCCTCCTTAAAACTATTACCCGAATTATCTAGGGCATCAAGAAATACACCAGAGGCTTCGGATTGGGCGTCATTAAGATATTGAGGTAAATTTTCCGGGTAAAGTGGTGACCCCCCTTGGGAATTCGAACCCTGAACCTGTTCTCCTGAACGCGTGTACCCGGTATGTAGGAGGTTATCAACTCCCTGTCTGTATTCCTCCACTTTGGTCGCTGCTTGGCGGCGCATGTCCGGCTCGCGGATAAAAGCCAGATCTTCCATCGAGTACTGAACGCGTTTGATCGCCTGAAGATACATACACAACATGACATTTAAGTCGTAGGTTCCGCCGGTCCAGGTGTCGATGTTCGTCACATGAGTATTGATATTGGTCGTCATGGACAGCAGTTGTCCTTCGACTTCCTGTACGGGGACATATTGCCCACCTCCGCCAGGAGGGGCTCCATCGTCAGGAGCTTCGTATTCAGAAGAACAGGCATCATAGAAGAGTTGGGCGTCCGGACCGTCTTCGGTGTCGCGGACTTCTTGCAGGTTTTGTTGGTCTTGTTGGAGAATGGCCTCATCGCAAGCCTGTCTTTGTGCCAGTATTTCCGCCTCGGTTGCCGTATCCGGCAATTCCGTCGCGCACGGATCTTCTGCTCCACCCCCTTCGGGGGTTTGGGCGTAGACCGTAACAGTCAGGGCGGTAAAAGAAAGAACGGTAGCCAGCAAGGCAATCAAAAATTTGTTTTTGAAGGGCATATTAGTTGATATTTAGGCTACGGTTCTCTTCTTTGGTAAACCGAACATTGTTCTCTTGAAAAAAATCGTTCATTTTTTCGATGGCCTTGGCGAGCGTCAGTTTTTTGACTCGATAAAGGTTCGCACTCTCTAGCGCTTGGTAGGGACTGTCCAAAATTAGCGCCATATCGGCAATCAAGACGCGATTTTCTTCGAGGGCATTGATTAGACCCAAATGAACGGTCGCGGCTTTTTGGGGGACGACTATTTTCAATAGACTGGCGATAATCTGCTTGTTTCTCTTAGCCGAATCGAGTAAAGATTGCACCTTGATTTGATCTTTATTTTGCAGGGCGGCCAGCATGGTAGCAATTTCATTCCCCTCTTTGTTTCCTAGTGGTTCGAGGGCTTTGGCGACGGACAGTCCGTAGGCGTGGAGAGAAGTTGTTGAATAGTTGTACGAATATTTTAAGCTGGCCGTTATATAGCGGATTGGCTCTACCGGCTTATAGACATTGATTGAGCTGGTGCCGGCCACGGCCAATTTCTCGGTGATGATTGAGTCAATCGCCGCCTTGCCTTTGTTGTAGACCGCCAGGCTT
>JAPLZN010000018.1 GCA_026395035.1 Candidatus Vogelbacteria bacterium
TGACCAATGCTCAAGCGCACTTGCGTAAAAGCACTCGGGCTTTGGGAATCGTCGCCAACGCTTGGCTAGTGAAAATGGATCTCAAGGATGCGTTTCCCTCGGTGACGGAAAGAATCCTGCGGCCCATTTTTGCTAATCGGATCTTCTGTCTTCGACCGCCGAAGGAAATTACCCGACGCAAAACTCCCTCTGGTCATCGACCGGCTCCGGACAAGATAGAACGAGAAGCTGTTCTCGCTCAGCGAATGTTTCGCGAGAGATTCGTCGTGGGTTTGCGCCGAGTGGCGGCAGTCTCGGGTCTGCCAATCGAAGAATTGAGACTGCGGTTTGTTGACCTAATGATCTATCTGACACTGTGGAAGGGTCATTTGCCTCAAGGGGCGCCGACCTCCCCCTATTTGATCAACGTGGTTTTGACCGAAACGGGGGTACTGAATCGCCTTTACGAGGAAGCCAACTGGCGGGATTGTATCTTCACGATGTATTGTGATGATATGACGATTACCTGTCCATTCAAACCGTCTCGTCGTTTCATGACCGTTCTCAGAAAGTGCCTGCATGGGTTCTTTCGGATCAATCCGGAAAAAACTCATGTCAGCAGTTTGCGGAGTCAGGCCCACTCGATTACTGGTCTGAAGCTGACCCGGTATGCGAGAAAAGAGGACATCGCCTGGGTCCGGTCAAATGGCGGCCAGGTGCACATCACGCTGGCCCAGCGGAAGATCAAAAGAATGCGGGCGGTGCTACATCGAATCACACCATTTCTTCTGGCTGGTAAAGAACCGATCAAGGAGGAGGATGGAGCATCGCTCGATGTAGCCAAGGGGTACATTGCTCATTTAACGCAGGTCTTTGGAGAAAAAAGCAATTTCCCATCGGCAATCAAAGAGCCGGTGCGGAAATTTGAAGAAGCCTACGCGAAATTTTGCTCTTTGAAGACAAAATAAATCCCGGCGCTAGCTCAAAATAGCCCGGGATTTTATATTGAAATATTTAAATATTATTTTGGATCCTGTCCGACGTTTTTTGAAAATCTTCTCAGGTCAAATTATCTTTTATCAGTTTGGCGTTTCCGGTGAAATCTAGTTTGTCCCCGCTAATTTCAACATCCGGATAAACCCAGATATGGGCGTGGGGGATCTCATTGCCAATGATCTTGGATAGGACGAAGTCAGTAACAAAAGCTTTTTTTAAAGCCTGGGCGATTTTTCGAGTAACTTCAAAATATTCTCCGGCATTTGGAACATCCCATACCCAGCGGTAGTGCCCCTTTGGTATTACTAGGGTATGGCCAGGGGAAAGAGGCTTGACATCAAGGAAAGCGATGAAATCTCCATCTTCAAAGACTTTATTAGCCGGTATCTCGCCAGCGATGATTTTGCAAAAAATGCAGTTTGGGTCGGTGGTCATAGGGATATTATAACCCAAAAATGCCTTGTTTTGTATTGTCATTCCCGCGCAGGCGGGAATCCAGGTCTGTATTTTTTTGTTTTTTCGGCTCTCTACCAAGACCTTTGGCGAGCACGGATATTTTTTTGCTAAAACCTCCTTACAGGAGCTGTTCACCTTTTGGCTCTTTTATTCGCTCCGCTCTA
>JAPLZN010000043.1 GCA_026395035.1 Candidatus Vogelbacteria bacterium
GCATAATTTAGTAACCAGCGCCAAATCTACTTATGATGATCTAGACCACAATAACAACAACACTGAATTCGGCGTACATACTCATGTTCAGGCGCCGCCTTCTTCGGGTACAAGCGAGGGGGGATTAGCTTCAGAACGGCCGCCGACCTCGCCCGTACCGGCGCGCACTGATATTTTTATGATCGGCCGCCAATTTCCGGTACCGGCGACCGATTGGGCCGGTTTTACTCAGGATCTGTCTACCCTGAAAACACTAGCGCAAAATGGTGGGAAATATATCCCTGCTTCCGGCGCGCAAGGTTACAATATCCAACTCAAAACCGACGATACTTTTAATTTGTACAAAGTTACGGCTCTGTCAGAGGCAGCGCATTCCTGTTACAAACCGAATTGGGATGACCAAGAGGGTTGGGGAACATGGTCGGTTGCCAATCAGACAATGATGCGCAATTATCCCATCCCGGCCAACGGCGTGATTTTCGTGGAGGACAATGTCTGGGTGGAAGGTAAGATTAATAGCGCGCGGGTGACGATTGCCTCGGGGCGTTTTCCCGAGAGCAATACGACCAACACCAGCATTTCTTTTACCAAGGACATTTTGTACACGAATTACGACGGACAGGATGTCTTGGCACTCATTGCCCAGGGCAATATCAACGCCGGGATGCTCTCCGAAGATGATTTGGAAATTGACGCCGCGCTGGTCTCCAAAAATGGTCGGGTCGGCCGGTATTATTATAATTCTTCCTGCCACCCTTACGATGAACGGACAAAAATTAAATTATACGGAATGATTGCTACCGCCAAACGCTACGGTTTCGCCTATACCGGCACGCAGGGCCGGGGCTATGAAACGCGGGAAATTGTCTACGACGGCAACCTGCTTTTTGGCCCGCCCCCGTCCTTTCCGTTGATTTCGGATCAATACCAGACGATTAGTTGGAAGGAGATCTAAAATAGTGATGAATGACAAACGATGAGTGATGAATGAAATTCAAAAAAGCGGGCGATGCCCGCTTTTTTGGACACGACTTAGTCGTTTGTCCAGTTTTGGAAAGCGTGATGAGAAAGAGTATAATAAGCTCAATATGAAGAAAATAATTATCGGGAATTGGAAGATGAATCCGATGTCTTTTGTCGATGCCAAGAAGGTTTTTACTAAAATTGCGGTCAAAATAACTCCAAACAAAAAAGTAACGACTGTAGTTTGCCCTCCAGCGGTCTATTTAGCCCCGCTGTCGCAAGTTAAAAAAAATGTGGCCTTGGGAGCACAAGATGTTTTTTATGAACAGGAAGGAGCCTTTACAGGCTCTATCTCGGCTTCGATGGTTAAAAATTTTGCGGTGGGGTATGTGATTATCGGCCATTCCGAACGGCGAAAGGCTGGCGATACGGATGAAATCATCAATCGTAAACTGCTGGCGGCCTTGCGCGAGGGTTTGAAAGTGATTTTATGCGTTGGTGAGGCGGCCCACGACGAAGCCGGCGCCTACCTGAAAGATCTACAACGGCAATTGGAGCAAGGGCTCGCTGGCGCGAAAAAATATGTCAATCAGATTATTGTGGCGCATGAACCCGTTTGGGCAATTGGCGCGGCCGCTAAGGGGGCGGATACGCCGGAGAGTTTCCAGCACAATCGGTTGTTTATCAAAAAGATTTTGGTTGGGATTTTTGGTAAGAAAAACGGTTTGACTATTCCGATTTTGTACGGCGGATCGGCGAACGCGAAAAATGCAGGCGACTTTCTTGGTACCGGGGATGCTGACGGACTCTTGGTTGGCCGCGCATC
>JAPLZN010000017.1 GCA_026395035.1 Candidatus Vogelbacteria bacterium
ATCACCAGAAAATCCAGGTTAATGACCGGCAAATTGATTAAAATAATATCTTTAACCGGACCGGAAGCCCGTTCCAGCGCATAGATCGCCGCATAAAAATTCACAAATAAACTGGCCGCCAGTAAAACTGCAGCCAGGACGAGTGAGCTGACAAAGTCGCGGTCGGAAAAAACGGCCCAATACCGATTTTTCATTTTCGCCAAAAATATTGCCGTTTTTCTGGTCATGCTATTTTAATCTAATATCTTTATACTCCCGACTAAACGGCCGATGCCGGTACATAGTCCAAAAATGATTGACGGCATAGTTCCAGCCGGTTTTAAACAATCCGTCACCCCGAAAACGGCGCCCGCTTGTTTTAAGTGGCAAGAAAAAAGTAAACTTAACCCGCCCGGTGGACTGAATTCGCCGGGCCAAATCGGCATCCTCGCTGTAAAATCCGGCATCAAGATTAAAACCGCCGATTTTTTCTAACGCCGTTTTACGGACGGCGAAATTTCCCCCCTGGACGATGGCGCCAATCTTCAAAACGCGGTGATTGACAAAATGAAGTAGGTAGGCGAACCCATACCAGATTTTGACCCCCGCTCTAATCAATAAAGACATATCATAGTAAATATACGGCCCGGAAAGGGCGACCAGATTTGGATTTTTGGCAAACTCGATTGCCACTTTTTCCGGCCAACCCGGCGACATCAGCGTATCAGCATCAATATGTGCTTCAATTTCTCCCGTCGAAGCCAAATGTCCGGCCTGCCGAGCGGACGGTAGGCCTTTTCGCGGTTCATCCACCACGATAATTCCCGGATAAGACCGAGCTACCTCTTTCGTTTTATCGGTACTGGCATTATTGACCACAATAATTTCGGTCGGAACGGAAAAATTCGCTGTCGCGGCCAGAATTGACTCCAAACATTTTCCAAGGCGGGCCTCTTCGTTATAAGCGGGAACAATAAAGCTTAATTTGGTAATTTTTTTCGCCGTTTCCCCCGGCACGCGCAAGTTTCTCATCGCCACAATCTGACGCACTGGTCCGAACAAGCCGACGGTCCGGAAAATATCAGCCAGCATCCCCAACTCACCCTTGATCCCCTTCCAGAAGCCGTATTTTTTATATTTAAAAGGACTGTCCACTTCCGGCCAAAAAACAACGGCAATTTTTAATTTCTCCCTGATAATCAACTTATTCATAAATACCTCCAAGCCGAATCTCGGCAACCGCAAAATTTCTTTGGTTTGTTCGGCGATTAGCCGCCGCGGCAATACCCGTTCGCCGGAAATATAATCCAGACCAATCCAGTGCCAAAAACGCGGCGCGTTCCGACGCAAACTGATGGAAACTTGCGCCTGTCTATCTATAACGGGTTCAATCAGTTTTGTTAGATCCGCCACCTTAAGCCCGACCAAGTCGGAATCAATTAAAACAACGAATTCCCCACTGGCCGTTTCCAGACCGGTGCAGATAGCGGCACTCTTGCCGCGGTTTATTTTATGCGCTAAAAATTTTACGCCGGGAAAAGCGGTGGCAATTTGGGGAGTATCATCTTTTGACCCGTCGTCAACGACAATTATCTCGTCAATCAGCGGACAAGCAGTGACTGTTTCCAAAACGCGACCGATTCTGGCGCCCTCATTGTAGGCGGGAATAATACAAGATATTTTCATAAAATTATTTTGGCAAACTTTTTTTCCGGCGGCGACGGTAGATGATATAACCGACCAACAACAGCACGGCAATAAAGAATGAAACGGTGCTGGCTAAACTAAAATAAGAATCAATTTGCTGATAGGCGGCCCCGGCAAAATACCCAAGAGACAGCAGAACAGCGGATTTCACAACTGTCCCCAACGCGTTATAAAAGGTAAATGGCCCAAGCGGCATCTTAGCAATCCCGGCCGCAATCAAGACCGGCAGACCGGCCACCTGCGTCCATTTAGCAATAATAATCGTCTTGCCGGGATGTCGCCGGAAATGCTCTTCAATCTTTTCCACTTCCCGCTCTTCAATGCCCAAATATTTCCCCCACCGCAGCAAAAAGCCATGACGACTAAACCGACCGATGAAATAATAAAAAATATCACCACCTAGGTCGCCGGCAATAACGACCAAATATGCCCAGTACCAGACAAACACACCGTGCGCCGACAAAAAACCGGCAATCACGGTGATAATTGGACCTTCCAAAAACGCAATGGGAAAAAGCAAAAAATAACCGTAAATATGCAGTAGGGCGATTATTTGATCCAGGGTCAATGAAAATATGGCCATTTTTATTAACGGCAACTTTAGTAGGGTTATCTACTGTTATATTATAACACTCACTTAGCCGAATGGATAACCGTAAGATTACGCCTAAAGTAGATGCTCCGCCGCCACAAAGCCCGTCGTCCAACAGAGCTGGAGCGAGTAACCGCCGGACTGACGATTGATATCCAAGAGGTCACCGAGAACAAACAAGTTGGGATGAATTTTCGAGCGCATCGTGCGGGTGTCAATTTCCGACAGCAACACTCCCCCGTCGGATACCACCGATCGGTCAAAACCCATGAGGCCGGTAACGGTGAGCGGTAGGGCCTTGAGCAGGTGAACAATTTCCTTACGCTGTTCTACTGTAACACTGTGTACCTTAAAACTGGTATTAAATGACAACAACGGCAAGATTGCCTCACCCGTTCCAGCCGGAGCGATCTTCTCTTTGAAGGTCGTTTTCAGCTCCTTGTTCTTATTAGCATCAAAAATTTTGATGATCTGCTTATCCAGTGTGCCCAAATCAGTATCGGGAAAAGCATCAATCGTCGCCGTTACTTTTCCTTCCATCAGCAACTTCTTCACCTCCCGCGCGCTATTTAAAATCAGCGGACCGGACAAGCCAAAGTGGGTAAACAGAATTTTCCCCGTTTTCGCGAACGCTTTTTTACTTGGACGCGTCGCGTCCAAGTGATTTTCTGTTAGGTAAAAAGTAATTTTCATAAACGACAACGACACTCCGGACAGGTCTTTGACCCATTTTTCCTTCACTTCAAGCGGAACAACATCGGGCGACGGTTTCCGTACTGTGTGTCCTAAATCGGAGAGCCACTTGAAACCATCGCCGGTGGAGCCGGTTTCCGGGTGCGACAAACCGCCCGTCGCCAAAATAAGATTTTTAGCATAAAACTTATCTTTGCCACACTGCACGCCGACGATCTGTTTTTCTTCGGTCAAAATTTTCGTCACCGCCACGCCCGCCTTGATCACCACGCCGTTCTTTTTCAGATACCGCGCCAGCGTTTTCGTTACATCCTCCGCTTTCTGGGTATGCGGGAAAACCCGGGTTCGCGCCTCGGTCACGAGCGGCAAACCCAGCCGTTCAAAAAAAGTAAAAGTATCTTTCACGCCAAATTGCGAAAACGGTGAGAATAAAAAATCTTGCGCTTCGCCGTATATTTTTAAAAATTCGCGGTGGTCAAAAATAGCATTGGTGATATTACACCGTCCCCCACCGGTAATATTCAGTTTCTCGCCCAAGCGCTCATTTTTCTCCACCAATAAAACCCGGAAGCCTCGTTCCCCCGCCCGCCCCGCCGCCATCATCCCGGAGGCTCCGCCGCCGATCACAATGACATCAAATTCCTTATCTTTATCTTGCATTTTATTATAACTAAAATATTACCTCCTCGCCTTCACCCACGAAAGCAAATTCTCCGTCTTCGACCAGGATACCCTGACCATCCCGAAGGATACGCAATGGATATTTCAATTTCTGCTTTTTTTCTCTAATCAGAGATTCTGCTTCATCTTTATAATGCACTTTGAGTACAAACGGGACATAAGCAAGAGCGGTGAAATCGGTTACGCCGAAGCGGTCCTTTCCATCTTTATTCCAAGTTGAAACCTCAATAGTCGGACACATAATGTACGAACCAGCACTCGTGCCAATATAAATCTTTCCATCATCCAGCATCTCCCGTAAGACATCAGCGAAACCAGATTCCCTAACCGCTTTTAATAAATAGAAGGTATTTCCCCCTTCTACCTCAATAACATTCTTATCCTTAAAGAACGCTCGTAACTCATTTTTGGATTTTCCTTCTATATCAATTTCATCTATTGAATACCCAGATACTCGAATTCTCTCTTTAACTTCTTCAAAAAATGATTGGTCTCTAGAAGCCTTTGATGCTGTTGTTACATATCCAATTCTCATTTGAGACTTTGGGATACCGACGAGATTGTAACCGACACTCAAAAGGAAACTTAAATCTGAGGCAAGTAATATTTTCATAGATTAAGGAATATAGTTTTGTATGTTTTTAGCTGGCGACGAGTCGCCGGCCGTAGATAGACGGCACAGCCGCCCGCTCAACTCTCTCCCCTTAATGTGCGGAATTCGGCGGATCGGCGGATAAGAACAGCTCTCGACGAGACTCTCGGATCCTTTGAATTATGAATTTTCGAAGGTGTATCTTTGGCGGAGACTTGGGAACGCGGAAGGTACAAAGAAAGTTTAGCATATTTTTCCCGGGTGTCTCGCAGGCGCGCAGGCACCAAGAGATGAAAAGCGAGCAAACGCAGCTTTTCATGGCCAGACCGAGCGCAGGCGATGGAGGCTGGGCCGGAGGACGGTTTTAGCAAAAACCGATCCTGGGGCGCTAGCCCAGCCGGGCTAGACAGTGACCCGGAAAAAATATGCTAAACTTTCTTCGTGGCTAAATACGGACCTGGATCCCGGCCTCCGCCGGGATGACAAAATACTTACTTACCCAAATCCAGCGTCTCGTCAATTCTAATCTTCGCTACGAATTCCGGCACATGGCTCACCAATACCATAGCTCCCTCGTATTTATTAAGCGCCTCGGCGATTATCGGCAAATGACGAAAGTTGATATGGTTGGTCGGCTCATCCAGAATAAGCAATCCAGGTTTTTGCAGAACCAGCCGGGCAAAAGCGACCAGTCCTTTTTGCCCCTCCGAGAGACTGCCAATCTTTTTGAAGACCAGATCGCCGGTAATCAAAAACTGAGCCGCGACTGAGCGCATCTTTTCTTCCACCTGTTCGGTCATTACCGAAAATAGCGACTCACCCACCGTGTGTTCAAAGTTAAGGGTGGAAAAATCCTGACGATAATAACCAACCTTAATCCCCGACGCGATCACCGCTCCCTTTGACTTACCGGAAGCCAGCGCTTCCAGCAGAGTACTCTTACCAATCCCGTTCGGACCAGACAAAAGCAGATGCTGATTCTTGCGTAGTTTTATATTTACGCTCCGCGGTTTCGCCTTATGCTCCCTGATGATGTTTACCGAACTAATATTGATGATCTCGCCTTGCAGTTCCGGCTGACACGGGATAACGAACGGCCGGATTGTTTTGTCCTCCCGGCGCACATCCACTTTCGCCTCCTCCATTTCATCGGCCAGTGTCCGCATGCGCTTAGCGAGGATTCGCATCTTGCCTCCCTTATTGGCAAAGAAGTTCGCCTTGTCTTTCTTTTCTTGAATTATTTTGGAAAGTTGAGCGTTCTTGGCATTCTCTTTTTCCAACCGGGCCGCAATCTGCTCACGCACATCAAAGTAGTTACCGACATATTGCTCGACCTTGCGCGTAAAAATATCTAAATATAGAACGCCCTCAGTGAACGAGTTCAAGAAATCGGCATCATGCGAAATGACTATCACTGTTTTGTCATATTCTTTCAAAAATTTCGTCAGATGCGCAATCCCCTCTTTGTCCAAATTATTTGTCGGCTCGTCCAACAGCAAAAGATCGGGGTCTTGAATCAAGGCGGAAGCCAAAAGCAGGCGCGCCTGCTGTCCGCCGGAAAAAGATTTAATGATGCGATCGTGGTCGGCGGAAAAATTGACCGCCTCAAACACCTCGTCAATTCGCGGATCAATATCATAAACTTTCTGCTGGAAACAATTTTGAAAATAGTCCCGCACGGTCAAGTCCAGTTGGTCCCGCGGAATAACCTGTTTGGCGGTGGCCACCGAGATCTTCTCGGAAACCATAATGCTGCCGGAATCCGGTTTCGCCCCGCCAGTCAACAGCTGGAAGATCGTGGTCTTACCGGCTCCATTCTGACCCATCAAAGTAATCTTGGACCCCCGCCGCAACGAAAAATCCGCTTCGTCCAGAATCGGATGATTGTGTCCGTAACCGAAGGACACTTCGTCGAATTTGATTATTGTTTCGCTGGCCATAACAAAGAAAAATGCCCCTCAGGGCTCTTTCCGGTCAGGCTATTGTAACACGGTTTTTATGAAATGGGTAGGGAATGGACCGTTTCGTGATAGACAGTCTCCCCCGTATCGATCACATCCAAACAACTTAACACCCGTTCATTTAACCCGGCGATCAACAGCCTAGCCAACTCGTCCTTATCGGCGAAACGATATTCTCCCAATTCCTCTTCTTGCAACTTAATTTGCGCGATACTTTCCCCATTTAAAACTCCACCATAAAAGATAAAGTGAAGGGCTTCAGTTTTATAACCATTAACCGGGACATAACCAACGCAAATCAATCTTGGATCTTTGATCGACAACCCTATTTCTTCTTTTGTTTCTCTGATCGCCCCCGCTATCGGCGATTCATTAGCGTCAACTACACCGCCCGGAATGGTCCACCCCTCCTTATAGGTCGGGGCAACGATCAAAACCTTTTTCTCCTCGTTTAAAAACAATACTCCGGCCCCGATCCTTTTTTTAGGAAGTCCTCTGTAGTATTCCTCTGGTGTTAACCAAGCCATGGCTCAATAATACTCTACCCTTAGAATAACCCCAAATTTACTAGCTATTTATCTGTATATAGGTTACAGTTACCCGACTAAACGGGTCGTTATTTATTATGTTACTGAACCTGAATAATATCACTATGTCTGACGAAACAACTTTGCCAGTGGATGAGACCACCGAAGAAACCGCCACCCCGGCCGTTGCCGAAGAAGTAGAGGCCGAAGAAGAGGAAGAGGCCGCCACCCCGGCAGAAGAGACCTCTGCTGAATAATCACTAAAAAACACCCACCTGGGTGTTTTTTAGTGATTACAGTTAGCAAGACAAAGGTAGTGCCGAAGGTTCGGTTTTTGGATGCAGTTCAGGGCGCGAGTGAGGAGCAAAGCGAGATGTACAAGCCGGTACATTGAGCGAGCACCGGATCGAGTAACGCAGAAATGCGCCAAAAACCGAACCTTACTCTATAAACGTAAGTGCAACACCAGACTGGCCGGCGCGGCCCGTGCGACCAATGCGGTGCACATAATCTTCGTAGGTATCGGGCACATCAAAGTTGATGACATGCGACACGCACGGAATATCCAAACCGCGGGCGGCCACATCCGTCGCCACCAACACGGTTACCTGATTACCCTTGAATGATTGCAGGGCCTTTTGTCGTTTGTTCTGATTTTTATTACCGTGAATTGATTCCGACTTGAATCCCCGAATAACGAGTTCCTTGGACAGCTTCTCCACCCCGTGTTTCGTCCGGCCAAAAATGAGCACCTTGCTGAATTCCGGCTGGGACAGTAAGTCATGAAGAGCATCCACCTTGTCTTGTCCACGTCCAAGCCGAATAACATCCTGGTCCACATTCTGCGCCGTCTCGCCAGTTTTAACCGAAATTCTGATCGGATCGCGCAAGAATTCGCGGATCAGGCCATCGATCTCACGATTAACCGTCGCCGAGAAAAACAGCGTCTGCCGGTCTTTCGG
>JAPLZN010000033.1 GCA_026395035.1 Candidatus Vogelbacteria bacterium
ACCTCGACCGGTTCAAGTTGTTCATTGGTTGCGTGTCCGATGGCGCGCTCTTTGTCGATCGAGTGTTGGCCGCAAGCGCAGTGCTCGATTGAATAATCTACTTTCGGGTCGATCTCCCGGTGCCGGCCACCGCAATGGTGAACGGCATGACCAGCGGGTTCGTGATGGATATGGTGAAATAGGTATAAAATATCGGTCATTGTAAAAAGTATAACGGACATTTGATTCGGAGACAAATATTGCCCCGATCCGCCAGTTGGCGAATCGGGGCAATTTAACTCCCAATCATTTTGGGTACAAGGCCGAGCAAAACCCTCGTTTGGCTCGTTGAACGATCTCGATCGGCAAATATTTTCCGGCCAGCGCGCGTAAGGGAATCTTACTTTGTTCGCGACTGGTCCGCAGGCCAACCGGAATTCGGGCGATGTATTCCACTACCATCTCCTGTAGGTAGGGGAGGATTACTTCGAGACCGAAAAGATCAGCTTTTCTTTGGAGGGGAGCCAGGTGTTCGCTTTCTAGCCGTCCCCAGTAGTCCAGAAAGGCCCGGACGGTCTCGGCTTCGTTCGAATGCTTGCGGTGGTCCCAGTAGCCGCCCAAGAGCTCATCGATTCCGTCGTGGGCGATTACCGCCCGGTGACCTTCTCCGGCGATGAGTCGGTAAAGGAGAAAGACGGCCACATTTCCCAGGTCCGGTGGCTCATCCGGCCAGAGGGTGCGCAGTTCCTGTTCTCCGGCGATAACCTCTTCGATTGGCGGGATGAATTCGTGATGGGTCGTGCCGAATTGCGCTGATACGATTCGGGCGAACAGGATGTCCGGGTGTTCCGCCGAGTGGCCGATGGTGAAAGTGTGGATCGGCACGGCTAGCCCGAATATTCTTCGTATTTTGGCCAGATAGAACGACGAATCTAGTCCGCCGGAGAGAGTCAGGCAGATTGTGCCGTTGTTCAATTTGAGGCATTCACCAGCACAGATTCGAAAGGATCTGGTTAGGGTCGCTTCCAATCCAAGAATGTTCCAGCCCATTGATTTGCTGATTATTGGCAGGGCAATGGCTTTTCGCCAGTTCGTAAGCATGGCTAGCTCCTTTCTAACAAGAATCAAGCTGGCTGGATTGTACAATATAACAATAAATAGGTCAAGGGAAGGAGCGCTCTGCGCCTGATCTATGTGAGCCACAATATTTCATTTTTCGTCAAAAATGAAATTTCCAGCCCCGGCCTCGGCCGTTTCGCTTGCTAGCGAAACATGCCTCCGGCTTCACAAAACGCAAAAGGGACTGAAGCAGTTCAGTCCCTTTTGCGTTTTGTGACCCCACCGTGTCGTCTTTCCCTACGGGAACAGTATAGCTTTCCCATTTTTTCGGATGGGTACATCCTCAAAAATAAAGGAGAAGCTTTTCGACTCCCGGACGCGAAGTGCGCAGGCACTTCGCTTGGGGTCACACGAAAAAGCGCCTAATTGGCGCTCTTCGCTTTTTCGTGTGATGTTTTACTAACCTTTGCGCGAACTTATTTCGAACAGAATTCTAATTAAAGTGGCACGCTCCGATCGCGAGGTAACTTGAGATTTCAGCGTACGCTCCGATACGAATTCCGCCACGTCACCGCTCGTCGCTCCGGATTGCTGGCGAGTACGCCACCATCCTCCGTTCCTCGGGTTCCGCACCGCCCTCCTCCCCATCGCTTCCCATGCCTGATTTGTTTTGCGCGGGATTTCTTTTTTGCGGAATGGGCGATGGGAGGAGGGGCGGGTTTTCCTTGAAGGGAAAACTGGCGGAATTCTAGCTGCAAATACAGGCTCGTGTGCTCTCCGATTTTTGTTTACCTCGGGAGTTGTGTCCCATGACTAGAGGTCCATCCTCGGCATCCGCCTCACACATTTCCGCTATGGCTACTCGCGCCTAGATGTCTAGGTTTGGCGCGTTTCCTCGCATTGCCCGCCTGCGGGCGGGTGCTCGGGCGCCAGCTTTTTGGGGGAAGGAAGGAATCCTTCCCCCAGCTTCGCCTCGCCTCGGCAGGGCTCGGCCGACCGGCTCAGCCAACCCCCTTTCTCGTTTTCATTTCTGAGTCTATTTTAACTTTAGAGTTTATCTTTTCTTATCACGGCGGCGCTCATCCTTTAGTCATGGTCGCCCTAGCGGAAATGTGTGAGGCGGATGCGGGATGCAAATACAAAATACAAGTGTGCTTGCCCAAAAGCCTGTGTGTGTATTCGCACACAGGCTTTTCCCTCCCATGCGCGCACCCGAGGCTCACTCCCTTGTTTGGAGATTAGAAGAGAGAAGAGGTATATTCGAGCTTTCAGGGGTAGAATCGTACCCGTGGGCTTCTAGAGCCTCAGGGGGCCGATTAGTGACATCTACCACCGTGAGCGCACAAATTATCCCACCACAAGGAAAGAAGGGTAAGCGGGGAACTTCCGAAAACCATCGTTAGATATCTAATTTAGAAATCAAGTCTTTTAGCAATAACGGCACTGAACTTTCTTTACTCTCAATTTCTTTTTTGAGTTCTTGCTGATCTGTTTTGTCTAGCGTCAAATAACGCTCTTCAATAAAAAAGTTTTGATCATCTCTTTCTGTATCCTTAAAGTGAGCTAACCTTCCTTTGAAATCTTCTGTAGTTAGCTCAACAAAACAGTAAAGGATATTTGATTTTACTTTTTCGATATGTCCATTTCTACACTTTGATTCATAGAGACTTTTTATTTCTCTAGTTGATTGCCCATCCAAAATCTGAGCCACAAAGACAACCTGATCTGCTTTTGCGAGAAATATGTAATCTTTCTCCTTGAATCTAAAAACGTCTCCAAAGTTAATAGAAGTTAGAGACATATTTAAATTTTTAATAACATTTCTATTTCCTCTTTGCTCACTTGGCAATCATCATCCAAGGTCGCGAGTGTGTACGGTATTGTCTCAAGCAAAGATGTTTCTCTCCAAGGCGCCTCTTTGTGAGAAGCATCCTCGATATATTTAGTATTTTTATCTCCAAACCTTTCGCAAACCGATTTTAATGTATCAAACTCTGTTTGTGAAAAAAGTTTCTTGTCAGTTTCTGTGAATTTGCGACTCGGTACTACTCTACACATTTTTGTACCAGCTGGTGTTTCGAACGAGAGAGTATCTGCTAACATCGAGTTGTCTATATCATCCGAAGCTGTGTCAATTAAATTTTTTATTGCAGAAGGAATGGGTCCATGTTCAAGATTTATGTAACTATCATATGTTACTGGCGATCCATATTTTTTAACATGCATAAAATCGAGAAAGTAGAAAAGTTTCATTAACTTTACTTTCCCTAAAAATTTAGTATCCGTATAGTTGCCAAAAAATAGGATAATCGCCTTAAGTTTTACGATAGGTAGATCCATAAGGTGTTTATATAAATTATAAGCCTTGTTAGTGAGATAAACTAATTAAGTTATCCACAATCCGGCCATTGACCCTATTTATACAACAATAAAGCCCTAATGTAAAGGTGGCATGAAGAAGTCATCCGCAAGGGAATGTCGTTAATTATCTTGAAAGATTCTCGATTGCTTTTCTAGTTTGTGGCCCGACAACACCGATCGGGGAAATTTTGTTAGCTTTCTGAAAACGGACTACAGCTGCTTTTGTCGCGTATCCAAACATAGTAGTTTCTTTACCTTTTGATCCGGGTCCAGACTGAGCAACAATATATCCGTGTGTGTTTAAGAATTGCTGGAGTTGTTTAATATCTAAACCTGTCAGACCCAGAGATAGAGAGCGAGTAAGTTTTAAGTCATTGCGAGGCGTAATCGCCGCGGCAATCTCATTTCCCCCTTGCATAGCGGCGAGAAGGGCTTTTAGTTCCGCGATTTTAGCTAACAGTGATTCTGTGGTTGGTGTAGTTGGAAAGAGATTCGGCCACTGCTTCATTAATGCTTCCGCCGCATCTTTGTTTCCCATGGCTAGAAGATTTTGGACTTGACTGGAAACAGAAGAACCGGAACTCCGGTGAGTTTCGGTGACTGGTACAGCTGGAGCCACAATGGAGAAAGTAGAAGTACCGGAGGTGGTGGCATTCCCCGCATTGTTGATCGCCCAGACAGCCCAAGTGTGAGTACCAAGGGAAAGGGGTGCGGTAGTGGTGGAATTAGAAGTAGTGGCAATGTTGTCCACAGTCAGGATATCATCAACATAGAGCTGGTACTTGGAGAGACCCGAGCCTGAGTCGGTGGTAGTAGCCCAGGTGAAGAGGGGTTGGAGAGATGTGGTGGCTTCGTTTTGGTATGGGGAGAGCAGAGCGAAAGCGCCGGGGGTAGCGGTGTCAGGAGCCAAAGTGAAGGTGTGAGTAGACCAGCCACCAGAGTAGGTGAAGGTAATGATACCGGAGCCATTGGCTTGGCAGTGGGAACAAGTGACATTAGAGGTGACTGCTCCGTCGACAGTCAGAGTGTAGTAGGCATTGGGAGTGAGATCGCCCACGGTGAAGACCGTGGTGGTGGCATAGGAAGAGGAAGCGGTGAAGGATTTGGTGGTGGACCAGGTAGTAGAGGCAATGTTTAGGTATTCTGGACGGGTAGTGGAAGCAGCAAAAGTAGGAAAACCATCTACTGGAGCAACGGAAAGGTTAGCAGTGGCGGTGCTGGTGGTGGCGGTAGTATAGCGATACTTGCCGTCGGCGTAGAGACGGAGGTTGCCGGTATACTGGGGTTGATCGTTAGTGATGGTATATGGTGGTTGGTATTCGTAGGCGCCGATGTCGGGAGTGCCATAGATGGGGTTGTCGAGGTAGTCGGTGGTGGTGCTAGTCATTGAGGAGGTGGTGGTGCCAGCGTCGATGGCGGGAGAGAGGTCAGTAAATTGGAAATCGGTGGAGGTGGAATAGGAGCCGGTGGTGTTTTTTAGTAAAGGATCCGTGTTGATTGATGAGTTACCATAGATTGAGGCGAGCCAAGTAGCCCAGTTAGAATATGATGTTGCTCCAATTATGCCATAATTATTTGTTCCTGCATTTCTATAAAGACTGTTATTATTGATAGTTAGACCCGAGGTTGAATCCGCATAAACTCTTATTAAATCTGAACTGTTATCGTACACAACATTGTTTTTCAGG
>JAPLZN010000135.1 GCA_026395035.1 Candidatus Vogelbacteria bacterium
AGGAGGCCGAGGTTGACCAGCTGTTTCTTTGCCGCCGCCAGGTTGCGTTCATCGTCGTCCACGACGAGGATGAGCGTCTCGCTGTCCATGTTCTTCAACCGGCTGGCCAGCTTAATGGCCGCGATCACTTCCGGATCGGTCCAGTCGACGAACGGGGTGGCGACTTCGTGGACGGCCACTTTGTGGACGCCTTCCATCAGCTCGGCCAGGACGAAGGCGCGCGGATTGTCTGCCTTAATCCGCTCGGCGTTGTTGGCCATGTCGCGCTGGGGCCGTTCGCAGTCCGGGTAGAGCTGGCTATTGCACCAGGCATCCAGCAGGACCACATCGGCGTCGTTCGCGGCGGCGAGAAACTCGCTCCGCGCGTCGCCCTTCAGCAGACCGCCGAAACCGCGGTACTCGATCGGCACATCGGCCATGCGAGCGAGGTCCCTCCCAATGAAACCGCGGTCGCCGTAAGCGGAATCCGCGGAATCCTGGGCGGCGGCGCAGAAGAGCACCACCTTCACGGCCTTCAGTTCGTTGTTCATCGTTTTCTCCTTCTTTTAGATGTCGTAGATCAATGCTTATTCAGCCTGTTGTCTATTATAGCATATCTAGCCAAAAAGTCAAGCACTCGCAAGCTGATCGACAAGATCTTTGATTGGGTGAACCTAGCGGTCGTAATGGCCATTTTGACTATCCCCAGGGGGCTGTGGATATCGTCCTATACAGACAAAATCCCTGGGTGGTGCTATGATATAGTAGTTATCAATATTAAACATCCCGGAAGCCCGAAACGGCGGATGGGCAACTCGCTGACGCGTAAGGCCTTGGCGAAGTAAATAACAATAAGACATATGGCGAATTCCGCGTTTATGAAGCCGATGAAGATTAGCGACGAATTGGCTGAGGTGGTGGGCAAGGGCCCGATGCCGCGCTCTGAGGTGGTGAAGAAGCTGTGGGTTTATATCAAGTCGAAGAACTTGCAGGACGAGAAGAACAAGCGCAATATCGTTGCCGACGCCGCGTTGAAGAAAGTTTTTGACGGCAAGGCAGTGGTGAATATGTTTGAGATGACCAAGCTGGTCTCCAAGCACCTCTCGTAAAAAACTCCGTTTTTGGCGCGCTTCGGCGTACCCGCCGCCTGCTGGCGCTGGGCACTGCGCTCGTCTGCACTCGCTTGTTGTAGTCGTGCCCAGAAGCGCATCCAAAAACCAAGTTTTTTTGAAGGCAGTAAGTAAATACAAAAATACAAAGCCCGGCGAAAGTCGGGTTTTGTCGTGAGACCTGGGGATAACAAACTTTCTGTGATATAAGTAAGATAGTGTTGGAAAAAAGGAGATTGCGTAATGCCAAGAACTGCTCGTCTGAAACACAAGTCATCGATTGAGGTGCGGCAAAAGTTATGGCAAAACTGGCGGTGGCGGATGGCTCGCGCCTTGCTTATTATGGTGGTCATTGGAGTACTGCTCTGGGGAGTTAAGGAGACGGTAGTGGTATTCTGGCCGGGGCCAACTACTATTCCGTAGACATCAAGCGATCCGCTTGGAAGTTCGGGGCGGGGGAATGAAACATTTCCTCCGCCCTTTTTGTATTTGACTATTAGACACAATATGGTATAATAGCAGGCAGATGTAATAATCGGCCTTTGGGTCGATCAATTTTTGTAAAAGAGGTGGAAGAAGATGAACTATGTGCTTTTGGGTATTCTCTGTATGGTGCTGGGGATTATCCCGGCCCTGATCGAACGCCGCTTTTTCTTGGCGGCGATCGTCGGGGTCATCGAGATGGTCATTCTGCCGATCATTTTCTACGCGAATGCGACCCCGTTTCTCGGGCCCTACTGGGGTACGCCGGGAATTTGGGTGCTTGGAACCTGGATTTTGACCGGCATCCTGTCGATCATCGCGTCGCTCGATGGCGATTGTCCGCGGTCTGGGCCACCGACCAACATCCTGATGATGGTCGTCGCCGTCGGCATGTTTATCGTTGCGGGCTTTCAGAGCTCGGCGATGCTGAACGCGTCGCGCTACGCAGCGCTCATCGGACAGCCCGAGGAACGAAACTGGACGATGGATGTCCAACCGAAAGATCCCGAGCATATCCGCCTGGTCAGTCATGTTAATGCCGAATACTTGGCAAAAAGCGTGCTGTCCAAGGCGGGGGCGATTGGTTCGCAGTATCAGGTCAATTACGACAACATGACACTGCAGCACATCAACGCCGAGTTCTGGTATGTGGCCCCGCTCGACTTCGCGTCGTGGGGGGTCTGGAACTCGGGCGACGGCGCGCCCGGCTACATCATGGTGTCGGCGACCGATCCCGATCGGGAGCCGATTCTGAAAATGTTGCCTCAGGGCGGGAAAATCAAGTATTCACCCGGCGCCTGGTTCGGCGATAACCTGGAGCGGTATCTCCGCAACAACGGGTTTCGAACGAAAGGACTGACCGAGTTCTCGTACGAGATCGACGAACAGGGGAATGACTGGTGGGTGGTGTCGGTGTACGATTTGACCATCGGCTATTCCGGCGCGAAAGCCCTCGGGGTGGCGATTGTCGATCCGACCACCGGCGGTATCAAATATGAGCCGATCGGAAAGATCGAGGCCTGGGTGGATCGGGCGATTCCGGGTTGGGTTGTGCAGAACTACCTCACCTGGTGGGGCATGTACAAGAATGGGTGGAGCAACACGATGTGGTGGGGGGCCAAAAAGGAACTCCTTCGCACCGATGTTTCCCACTTGATCTACGCTTCGGGCAATCGTTCGGACTGGGTCACCGGGATCACTTCGAACAACGCGAACGATCACTCGCTGGTGATGTTCGTGTACACCGATTCGAACACCGGCCAGTCCGTGCTCTATCGCACTAATGGTGGATTCACGGATAATGAAGTGGTTAAGGCGATCGACACGAACAGCGAGATCAAGTACAAAGGGCTGACCGGAAGCGATCCTCAGCTCTACAACCTCTACGGAGTGATGGCTTCGGTACTACCGCTCAATAACTCCCGAGGTATCTTCCAGGGCGTCGCGATCGTGCCGATTCACGACACTCAGCGGGTAGCCTGGGACGAAAAAAGCCTGGCGGGGGCCTTGGTGCAATTCCAAAAGATGCTCTCGCTGTCCGCTTCCGCCGCGATCGAGGCGACGGCCCAAGCGGTGACGGTCGAAGGGGTGATCGAACGAATCGGAGCTTCGATGCAAAAGGGCGACAGTTCGTTCTTTGCTCGCCTGGCCGACCAACCGTTCATTCTTACCTTACCGGCGAATGATCCCGTTGTGCCTCTGACGGAAAAGGGCGATCGGGTGAAAGTCACCTTCGTCGAATCGAAGGAGAGGGTCGTCGGGGTGAAAACCTTCGTCAACCTGACTTTGCCTCTCCGCCAGTCGACCGCGGAAAGCCGTCTCGAACAGAAGGCGGAAACGGTCCGCACCGAGAAGGAGAAGGGGGCGACCAAGATTACCATCCGCGACCGACTCGACCGGATGTCGCCGGAAGAGCTCAAAGCACTCGATGAAAGGACGAGTGTCAGTCGGGGGAAATAAGTAAGTAAATTAATTAGTTGGTGTTTGAACGGGGCCGCTTTCCTACGGGAGAGCGGCCCTTTATTTGTTGATGCGGGCGGAAATAGATCCTGGATCCCGGATCACGCCGGAATACCGGCTCGTCCGGATCAATATCCGCAAACCGCAGATTTTCCGCTTTTTGAATTGCGAAAAATCGGGCGGGCGGATATTGAGTTATCCACAGGTGGGGCTTGCGGGCAAATTTGGGGGTGACATAATGATTGGACATTGTTTGTTTCGCAAGAAGCTCACTTTGTGCAGAGCTCCGCCGCAAGGCGGCGTTTTGTTTTGGCTGTTTTTTTGTTAAAGTTATAAAAACATGGCGATTGATTTACATATGCATTCCACTGAATCGGATGGCGAGCTTACGCCGGAGGAATTGGTGCGAATTGGAAAAGAACTTGGTCTTATTGCCATGGCGGTGAGCGACCATGATAGTTATGAAGGCGCGCGACGGGCCAGAATAGCCGGGGAACGAATCGGGATGAAGGTAATTATGGCGGCTGAGATCAGTACTTCATTTGAAGGTAAGACTCTCCATGTTCTAACTTACGGCGTTGATATCGATAATCCCGAATTACGGGTGACGATCGACGACTTGAAAAAATATCGGTTCGACCGGGCAAAGAGTATCCTGGGCGATATCAATCGGGAGCTTGCCTCCGGGGGAGAGAAGACGGTGGATACTGAACCGATCATGGCCCTGAATAGAGAGAAGCCGATTACGCGGGGTGATATCGCTGAAGAACTTGTCCGTCAGGGTTTTGTGGCCGACAAGAACGAAGCTTTTGCTCGTTGGTTGGTGAAATACGATCGGCCGAATCGCAGTATCACGGTCGGTGATGTGGCTCGTCTGGCCCACGGGGCGGGCGGGGTGGCGGTGCTGGCTCACCCGAATTCGCCGTATCTCTCGCTCAATACTTTGAGCCCGGATTTTGTCGAGCACGAAAGAATCTTAACAAAATTCAAGACCGATGGATTGGACGGGATTGAAGTCTATCATCCTGATCACTCGCCAGAGGCGAGCGAAAAATATCTTGACCTGGCGCGCCGTCTCGGTCTGATTGCGACCGCCGGTTCGGATTTCCATTCGGCGACGCAGGGGATAGGGCCGACGGCGTTGGGCCAATACACGGGGCCGGATTGGATCGTGGCGGAGCTTGAAACCGCGATTGAGAAATATCGTAAGTCGAGGACTACTGCTTAGGTCTCCCCTGCTCTGGCTTTTAATTTGAATTTGAAGTGATAGTTAGCCCGCCCGTGCGGGCTTTTTCTTTTGTTTGAAAAGTGGCGGGATTCTGCTACGATTGGGAAAGAGGAGAAAACCATGAGATATTTGATTGCTTACATGTTGTCGGGAGTGGCTAAGCTGAATCATCAGAAATTGAGTGATGAAATCGCTCAGGCCTTTCGCTTAACGCCCGTTCGGCGCCTGATCGAACCGCACCTGACGCTCAAGGTGCCGTTTGAAACGGATCGCGATCTGGCGGATTTGCGGCAAACTCTAGCCGACTTTGTTTGCGGCCGGTCCGCCTCGTCGCTTATCTTGGGTGGTTACGGCACTTTCGGAGGGAGGGTGGTCTACCAGGATGTCCAACCGTCAGTTGGGGCAGGACAATTAGTCATGGAGTTCTTGGCTGACTTAGGCCAGCTCCCCTGGCTTAAGTTCGAACCATTCGATTTGGAAGACAAGAAGCTTCATGCCACGCTGGCTTACCCGACTGATCGCGCGCAGGCCCGGAAAATCATCGGCACTCTTCCGGCGGGAGTGGTTTATCCGATTAGGTTGGACAATCTCACCCTGCTCGTTCGCGGTCCGGAAAAATGGGAGGTATTGGAAGAATACCCCTTGACCTAATACCATTTCCAGACGCGAAAAGTCCCGCTTGCGCGGGACTTTTCATTTTACCCTCTGTCGATAAGCCGAATTCTGTATCCGCCTCATCGGCGGACGGCAGTTATTTATCTAGGCCGATCGTTACCGATCGGCTCGAGCGGCACTCCGGCTTACGCCGGCACGGCCTTGCACTCGGGTAAGGATTTAGCCGTTTCACCCCGAATGTTACCATTCGGATTCGCCCCGCCCCGTTTGCACGGATTGGGGCGGTTTTGTCTTTTCAGACAAAACCGTCTCTGCTCGCACCTCGCGGCTTGCGCCGGACGGGTATTACCCGCTACCTTGCTCCAGCTTGCGCTGGGAGTGTTCGGACTTTCCTCCCCGACTTGCGTCGGAGCAGCTGCCTGACAGGAGGTACTTCAATAATAACACGAATTCATTGGAAAGACAATTATTTTGCCACGGAAATGCGGGGGATTCCTGATCGGTTAAGAACTTAATTTTAAAACATTCCGTGGATAACTTTTGCATTGCTCCGATTGAGACCTTTTAGTATAATTAGAATCGAAATCTTGCCTCCGGCAGGCCGGAGCTATTACTAGCCAATTTAATTTGTATTAATTTTTAGTAATTAAAAAAATATGGATAGCGAAACAAAAAAAAGTACCTTATCGGGTTTTGACAAGTGGTCGCAAATTTTTATGTTGATCGGCCTCTTGGCTACGCCGCTTTTGTTTTGGCCGGCGTTCGGGATGTCGCTTGAGGCGATAAAGAAGCTGTTTTTGGCCGGTACGGTCGTTGTGGCTCTAATCTTGTGGTTCGTTGCCCGCTTAAAAACAAAAAACCTGACGATTCCGCGAACGGCTCTGTGGGCGATTGCTGCTGTTCTTCTTGTTGTCATGGCTGTTTCCGGTCTTGTTTCGGGTGCCGCCTGGAGCTCTTTCCTGGGCCTGGGCGCGGAAACCGGCACCGTTTATTCAATGTTGGTCTTTTTCGGACTAGCTTTTCTGGCGACGGAATATTCCTTGTCCAAACAGAAATTCGCCAAACTGTATGTCGGACTTTTTAGTGTCTTTGCCGTTGCTTTTTTGTTCCAGCTCTCGCGCTATCTTTTTGGCAATTATCTTCCCTGGTCAATTTTTGATCAGGGCGCCACGAACTTAATCGGCAAATGGAATGATCTGGGAATCTTCGCTGGCCTGGTCGCGCTCTCGACGACGGTAATGCTCGAATTTTTCCCGCTCAAACAGGCTAAGGGTTTGAAGATTTTTCTCTGGTCTTCTTTGGTGGCCGGTCTGCTTACTTTGGCCCTCGTCAATTTCTTTCAGCTCTGGGGCGTGCTGGCGGTCTTTTCGCTGGTGATCTTCATCCTAGGACTGACCGTATTGTCCCACGGCAAAAAGAAATATCTGCGAATTTCCTCGGTCCTGTTTGTCGTCTCGGTCTTATTCCTGCTTTTTGGCGCTCCACTCAATTATGATGCGCAAGGCAAGGCCCATGAAGGTTATCTGGCCAAACAGTCGCGGGTTATTTCCGAAAAACTGAAGATCGCCTCGTTGGAAGTTCGTCCGTCTTGGCGGGGAACAGTCATGGTAGTCAGCTCGACCTGGAAGAAAGATGTTTTCTTCGGTGTTGGTCCGAATCACTTCTCGAACGCTTGGTTGGCATACAAGCCGTCAGGTGTTAACGATAGCCAGTTCTGGAATATCGAGCCGGAATTTGGTGTGGGATTACTCCCGACCTTCTTTGTGACGACCGGTCTCTTGGGTGGTTTGGCAATTCTGGCTTTCGTTCTCTATTTATTGTATGTCGGTTTCAAGGCGCTGCTAAATCCGAAGATTGATCCGCTGGATAAATCATTCCTTCTGCTCTCGTTCGTCGGCGCCGCTTATGGTTGGACGCTCCTCTCGATGTATGTTCCGCAGAGTCCGATGCTGGCCATTATCTTCGCCTTGACCGGTCTATTTATTGCCCGGCTGGTGGATGCTGGACAGGTGCGGCTCGCGGTTCAACCGTTGGCGGTTAATCCTCGAACAAAATTCATCTCGACTATTTCCTCGATCGTGGTCGGCGTGATTTTCCTGCTGGTTGCTTACGGCTGGGTGGCTTCCGTTGGCGCCGTGACCTTGATCCAAAGAGCGGGCGCGGCGATGGCGAAAAACGATCCGGACAAAGCTCTGACAAGCATTAAAAAGGCGATTGTGCTTAATCCGGAAGATATCTACTACCGGACCGCGGCGCAGGTCAACCTAAATCAAATGGCCGCCCTGTCGGCGAAGAAGCTGACTCAAGAACAGGCGATGGCGGAATATTCCAAGTATT
>JAPLZN010000106.1 GCA_026395035.1 Candidatus Vogelbacteria bacterium
TCAGCAAGTAGACTTTATGCTGTACTCGCGTGGTTACTTCGTGCCCTCGACTGAATCGCTCATCGACATTCCGGCGGATATTGCTAATCAGATTTTGGGTACTAGCACCCAACCCACCTGGGGTAGAAGCTTCAGTTTGTTGGTCGGACAGGTCTCCAAACTGACCACGACAATGAACGCTCTGGTCGAGAAGGTTGTCGATGGCGTGGTGTACCTACGGGATATTGTGGTTGCGCGGTTGACGGTCGATCAAGGGGTAACAACGAAAGATAAGGTGACCGGCGAATACTATTGTATGTTTGTTTCCGGCGGAGCGATGAAGAGTGAAAAAGGAAAATGCGAAGATTTGGCTCCGACGACGATGCTGGCCTCCCCAGTGACCAGTAGTAGCACGGCGTCAACAACCGGTAGTGGTAGTGTTCAACCACCTCTAATCCCTTCCCCAATCGAGTCGGGGACAGGCTCTTCCCAAGGAGGGGAGGGGGCCACGACGACCGCTTCAACCAGTGATTTAGTTTCCCCTCCAGCCTCCGGGGGGTCAGTGACGGGTGGAGTTAGCCCCTCCTCTACGGAGGAGGGGGCAGGGGCGGTGGAGTCTGTGGGGGTCCAACCACCCCTAACCCCTCCTTCCCAAGGAGGGGATAATCCCGCTTCCGTAACTGAATCGGCCCCGGTTCCTGACCCTGTTTCCCCTCCGGCCGGAGGAGGAGCCGAATCTGCTCCGCCGCCGACCCAGTAGTTTGTTGTTTGTGGTGATGATTTGCTTGGCGAAAGAAATTAGCTACAATTACGAATATCCGGTCAGTCGAAAGTTTAATGGTAAATAATGTTTTCCTGTTCGGTTTCACTCTATATATATGAAACTACAGCACCTTATACTCGGAATACTGCTTGCCCTGTCATTTTTGGCCGGCCCCCAGGTTCAGGCTTATGCGGTGGAACCGGTGCAGATCGATCCTTCCCGCCAGGATTTTGTTGTGGGTCCGGGCAAGGTGGATCTGGTTCTTCGGCCGGGTGAAAGTCGGGTGATTGAGGTAATGGTGTCCAATCGCACGGGAGAGGGTCGCTATTTTGAAATTAAATTCAATGATTTTATCGGTAGCAACGACCTAACTTCGCCAGTCATTCTGACGGCCGAAAAGGGGGTTAATACGATGAAAGATTTTTTGTCCGTGCCGGAGCGCTCTTTCTTTTTGAAGAATGGTCAGCGCTCGCGCATCCCGGTAACGATTAGTATTCCCTCTGGGGCGGAGCCCGGCGGGCGTTATGTCAGTATTTTAATCTCGACTTTGACTCCGCTCGACAAGTCGTCGGTCGCGGCGGGAACGAAAGGTGGCGTGCCACTCATCACTCAGACCGGAACGCTGGTATTCATTACTGTTCCCGGCGAAGTGAAGATTGAGGGCAAGTTGTCCGATTTCTACACGCGCAATCGGCAGTGGATTTTTTCCTCCGCGAAAAATACCGTGTTCGATCTGGTCTACGAAAACACCGGCAAGATCCATCTCAATCCCTACGGTCTGGTCGTGGTGAAAAATATTTTCGGACAAGAAATTAGACGGATCGAATTGCCATCCTGGTTTGCGATGCCCAATGCCTTGCGTTTACGCGAAGTAAAATTGGTCAGTGATCCCAAGAAGGATAATGTGTTTATGTTTGGTCGTTATACTGCCGAAGCGAAAATTTTTCGGGGCTACGGTGATCAGTTTGACACGAAATCCCTGGCCTTCTGGGTAATTCCGTGGCCGCTTCTCTTGCTCGCCTTGCTGATTATTTTCCTGCTTGTTTGGTCGTTCCGATCGATCAAGAGATACATTGCAACTCATTACCGGCGAATCGACCCGCCGGCCGGGGGAGGGGGAACAGTGCCGTCCTCTGGGCCCGGCGGAACAAATTTGCCACCGCTGAATTAAATGAAGATTCGATCTAAAATTTCAAGTACACTGACGATCGCGCTAATGATTTTATTTGTTGCCTCGGTCGTCTATCCAATCATGGAGGCTGGACTGGCGAATGCGGCTGACACAGTCGAAGTGACGGTTCGCCAGCAAATCACCGCCGAAATTTCTCTGACCGTGGCCAGCTCAACCCTCGTGCTATTGCCGGCCATCGCCGGTTTGACCGGTGGTACCGGCAATGGTTCGACGACGGTAAATATTTTAACGAACAATAACAGTGGCTATACAGTGACTTTGATTGCCTCGGGGACGCAATCGGCGATGGCGGGCGAAACCCAGGGCGGTTTTGTTACCGATTACAACGCAACCGTGCCGGAAACTTGGTCCAATACTTCGTCCGGTCAGTCGTCACAATTCGGTTTTGGCATTACCAATAGTTCGCTGTCATCCGCCAATTCCGCTTCTGGTTATGGTTCCTGCTCTTCCTACGAAAACTGTTTTTCCAAAGCGCCGACCACAACGCCCAAAACAATCGTGAGTGTCGGTACTTTTACCACTTCGGCCGGTGATGATTTTCAATTAAAATTTAGAGTGCATTTGCCGGCCAATGCCAATCCGCTCGTGCCGGAGGATTGGTACAACGCCACCACCACGATAACGGCGACCGTTAATTAGTAGGGTTTGTATTTTATCCCCTCCTGCCCGAGGAGGTGAGCCCCGAATACTTGGAGGGGCGCAAGACCGGACCGTGCCCCCCGTTGTCATTCCCGCGCAGGCGGGAATCTAGGAGATAACCACGATCTCCGGAGATAAAACCTAGATTCCCGCCTGCGCGGGAATGACATAAGGTGGTATTTTGTAATTCAAAGTTCATTCTTCGCTCACCATTTATCATTTGTCATTGATTTCCCCTTGCTATTTAAGACCCGCTTGCCTGCGCTCTTGAACTGGTCTGACATTTGTTATATAGCCACTTATCCCCAGTTCGGTTTGCCGTATAATTTACTATAATGAAGTCCTGAAAATATAAAAAATCATTAATAATTATTAAAATTGCATTTTTTTTAGCAAATTTAACAAAAACTTCCGAAAAACTATGGCAAAAGCGACCAAAAAGGCAAAAGCGGTGAAGAAGA
>JAPLZN010000057.1 GCA_026395035.1 Candidatus Vogelbacteria bacterium
TTCTATCTGGGAAATTGTATTTTGGGTCAGTATATAAAATTGCTCGAAAGATTTCGGACAACGAAGCACAATTCGATCGTCTTTTAAGTCATTGGCGAGCAAAACAGGCGGCACAAACTAAAATTGATATTGTAAAAATATGGAAACCACTTTCGATGGTTTTTCTTATTCTCTTTATCGTAATCTCGATTTTTGGTTTGAGTTATGGTTTAAGGGTGAGTCCGACAGATTTTTCGTTTCAAGGATACGCCAAACTAACGCCCGTAGCATACAATTACTCGGATGTTGGATCAATTGTTCGAATAACTAAGCATACGGATCGTGCTGGTCAGGAAGTCGGCAACATCCCATACTACGAAATATTTGGTCGCAATGGAAAATTGATTTTTAGCACAGTAAATATGTCTATGCGGAACAGCCAAAAGGAGAGGGGGGTCATAAATTACTTCACGCAAAAAACAGGAATATCGGCAACTGTTCAATAAACGATATCGAGTTTTGCCCCACACAGAGAGTCCCACGCGGACACACTGTGTGGGGCTTTTCTATTTTTGTGGTAAAGTTTTGATATGGAAAATGTCGAAATAAAACAATCAAAAATACACGGACAGGGCGTGTTTGCTGTTCGGGATTTTAGGGCGGGGGAGGTGGTATTGAATTGGAAACCGAAAATAATCACTGAGCAAGAATCGGCGGAATTGTCGGAGGAAGAAAAAGAGCTTGTTTGGCGCGCTGGTGGAAAAATATTTTTAATGCACTCGCCAGAGCGGTTTGTGAATTTTTCCTGCGACCCGAACACTCATTCGGGAAATAATTGCGATACGGCGATCAGGGGTATTATTGCCAGGGAAGAAATAACCTCTGATTATAATGGGGAAGGTTTGGAAAGGTTCAAATGCCATTGCGGAAGCGACAAATGCAACGGTCTTGTGGATAAGTAAGTAGCGTAAAGGTGCAGGCGGACTATAATTACTTCATTAGCAATTTTTTTATTAATTAATTTTTATACTCAAATGACAAAAAATGAAATGGGGGTAGTGTTCGGTTCGTTTATCGCCATCGTCCACGCGGTGTGGCTTGTGTTGGTGGCCCTAATTCCCGCCGGCCTGCAATCGTTTTTGGATTGGATTGTTGGCTTGCACGGAATGTCTATTGCGATGATGGTCACCAGCACCTCTTGGGGGAACGCAATCACGCTCGTCATCGTTACCTTCGTGATTGGTTATATCTTGGGCTGGGTGTTTGGTTGGGTAGTGAAGAAAGTCAGGAAATAGAGGAAAATCGACAGGTATTCCTGTCGTCCCGGACAGCCGGTACTCCGGCGATGATCCGGGATCCAGATAGAAAAGAAAAAAGCGAGCTCTGCTCGCTTTTTGGTTGGGTAAATTCAGTTTTGGATGAGGTTGGCGGTGATCTCGTCGACTAGGGCAAAAAATTCGGGCGACCGCTTGTTGCGCGGGCGAGGGAGATCGATACGATATTCTTTTTTGACGGTTGCCGGTCGGTCGGAGAAGAGAATGATGCGATCGGAAACCTCGATCGCTTCTTCGACCAAGTGGGTCACCATAATGACGGTGACCGGATTTTTAGACCAAATACGCAACAAGTCGGTGCGCAGTTTTTCCGCCGTAATCGCGTCGAGACTGGAAAAAGGTTCGTCCATCAGGAGCAGGTCGGGAGAAATGGCCAGCGCCCGGGCGATGCCGACCCGTTGTTTCATTCCGCCGGAGAGTTCGGCCGGGTATTTGTCTTCGTTTCCGCTTAGACCAACTTCGGCGATGTTTTCCGTGACGATTTTCTGGCGTTTTTTCTCGGGAACACCGGCCATCTTCAAACCGAATTCGATATTTTGATAAACGGAGAGCCAAGGGAAAATGGCGAAATTCTGGAAAATCATCGCCATTTTTTTGGCGTTTGATTTGATTCGGCCATGTTCCGGCGTGAGCAGGCCGGCGATCATTTTAAGCAGGGTCGATTTGCCACAGCCGGACGGTCCGACCAACGAAACGAATTCTTGGGCCGGGATACTGAAAGACACATCGTTTGCGACCGGCAGATGTGTCCTGGTTTCCGGTAGATAAAACCGATGGGAGACATCCTCTACGACGATCATGTTTTCTTTATTCGGCATATAGTTGCGTGCGTTTTAAAAGCGGCATCCAAACCAATCGGTTTAAAACTAAGACTAACAGGAGGAGAATAGCCAAACCGGCGGCCAGGGCGGGCCGATTTTCGACGGAAGAATTCAGAAAAACACCAATCCCTCGGTGCAGGCCGATAATCTCGATGCCGATGATTGCTTCCCAGCCAATTGAGAATCCGACGATTGATCCGGTGACGAGAGCGGGAAAGCCGAGCGGTAAAAGAAAGTGCCAGATATGTTTGATGCCCTTGGCGCCAAAGACCGTTGCCGCGTCTTCCCAGTCGCGCCGGGCGGTGGTCAAGGCGTGGATCAGGTAAAACAGGATCGGCCAGACAATCGAAGTGGCGGCAAAAATGATTGCCATCTGGTCGGTGTAACCTAAGGCATAGGCAAAAAGCGGAATGAGAGCAAAGGAGGGTAAGTTTTGCATTATGTCGAACAGGGGGATCAGAGAGTCACCTAGATTGCGATTGCTGGCGACGATTACGGCGACGGCGATTGCCACGACCAACGAGATTAAATAGGCGACAACCAGTCGGTAGAAAGACAGGCCGAGGCCAGAGAGGATAGTTTCAATCGGGACAGCGTTGCTTCGACTGATGAAAAAGATGGCAATAACGACGGCGAGAATGAAAAAAACGAACATAAACGAATAGTGGCGACTTTTTCGCAGATTGAAACTATGGTGAGAACGCGGCATGAGTTAAATTATAGCGTCTTTGGCGGCCAATACAATATCTTTGCTTTTTAGTCGGGTGGTAACTATAATCAAGTAAGCGACAAACGATAATCTATATTTATGACCCAAGCAGATCTGTTCGGTACAACCGAAGGAAAGAAAAAATCTGACCATAAGGGGTCGGAAAAGCCGTGGGTCAAGAAACCGGGCCGTCTTTTTGACCCATCTTCGAAGGAACCCTTTAAATTGTCGCGGACGAAAATTGAGAATTTTATCAAATGCCCGCGCTGTTTCTACCTCGACCGGCGGCTGGGTGTGGGCCAGCCGCCCGGTTTTCCCTTCTCGCTCAATTCGGCGGTGGATCATTTGTTAAAAAAGGAATTCGATGCTCACCGGATTAAGCAAGAAGCTCATCCGCTCATGAAAGAGTATGGCTTAAAGGCGATTCCATTCTCTCATCCAAAAATGGAGGAATGGCGGGAAAATTTTGTTGGGGTGCAGGCCTTGCATAAACCGACCAATCTATTGGTGTTTGGGGCGGTAGACGATCTGTGGGTGGGTGAAGCGGGGGAGATTCATGTGGTGGACTATAAGGCAACGGCCAAAGATGGGGAAGTGAGCTTGGATGCCGACTGGCAAATTTCCTATAAAAACCAGGTAGAAATCTATCAGTGGCTATTGCGCCAGAATAGCTTGAAGGTGTCAAATACGGCTTACTTCGTCTATGCTAACGGCCAAAAAGACCGGATGGCATTTGATGGCAAACTGGAATTCACGGTGAAATTGATTCCTTACGAGGGTAAGGCAGATTGGGTGGAGGATATGTTGATTAGCATAAAAAGCTGTTTGTTAAGCCCCGAATTGCCCGAAGTCGACCCGAATTGTGAGTATTGCGCCTATCGCGCGGCGGCCAAGGCGGTGGAGAGAGGCTAAACCGGACCAGCCCCGTTGCTGTGGATAGTCCAGGGTGGGTTAATCTAGATCCCGGATCACGCCGGGCTACCGGCTCGTCCGGGATCAAATATCGGCAAACCGTACAATTTTTGCTTCGCAAATTGGTACGGGCCGATATTTGACTTATCCCCAGGTTTTCCCCTGTTTTTTCGTTAATGACTCAAAGAGTCTTGTTTTTAGGGGGAAAGATGAAAAAAGCTTGATTTTTCATAGCAATAACGGTATTATGTAATTAACCATTTATTTGGAACCCAAGCCCCATTTTTGGGTCTAAATACGGTATTTAGATTTAGAATGGGTGCTTAAAGGTCGATTTATCATCTCGAAAGAACAAACTAGATGAAGAATTATGTTGTTGCCGCCGTTGTTATCATTTTGATCATTGGCGGAATCATTTGGTACAAGGGCAAGAGCGCTACTCCGGTAGATAACTCTGACCAAACTGCCACCACTACTGATGTTGTGACTGATGTTGTAAACGATGGGACCGCTACGACCACTACTACCAGCACCACCACGACGGTCACTCAATAGGACTCTCAAGTTAGTCTCGAGACGAAATAAATCCGCGCTTAACCTCGCGGGTTTATTTTGTTTTCCCTTTTGCATTTTAGGGAATGGGTTATAATCAAAGAATGCAAAGTTTTTTTATCGCTAACAGCGATATGATTTTGAAACTATCGCTGGCGCTTTTGTTCGGTATTTTTGTCGGACTGGAACGAACAATCGCCGGCAAACAGGCGGGGATGCGCACTTACGGTTTAGTCACGATGGGTTCATGTTTGTTTGTGTTGATTGCCGAGAGTCTGCGCCCACTTTATGCCGGTTATCCGGGCTATAACCCGATTTTTATGGCTTCGCAGATTATCGTCGGGATTGGTTTTTTGGGTGCTGGACTGATTATTTTGCAGGGCCAATCGGTGCACGGGTTGACGACGGCTGCCGGTTTGTGGGTGGCGGCCGGGGTGGGGATGGCGGTGGGTTTTGGCCTCTATGCGATGGCTTTTGTTGTTACTGTTTTAACCCTGATTATTTTCAGTTTATTGTGGCGAGTGGAGCGGACAATTTCCCCGGCGACTGTTCCTGAGCCAAGCGTCAGACGAAAGAAAAAAGCTTAAAAATTATTTTGAATGGACGCGACCGAACGATATGACGCGCTAAAACAAATTAAGGACGAAGTTTTGACTCTCAAAGCTTCGCCGCTTTTTAAATACCGCAACGAAAACAAATACTATCCAGTGGTCGGGGAAGGAGACCACTTTGCCAAGATCATGTTTGTGGGCGAAGCGCCGGGGCAGACCGAAGCAAAAACCGCCCGGCCTTTTTGTGGTACGGCGGGCAAAGTTCTGGATCGGTTAATTGAATCAGCCGGCCTGAAGCGTGAACAAGTGTACATTACTAATTTGGTCAAGGATCGTCCACCGGGCAATCGCGATCCCAAGCCGGAAGAAATTTTACTGTATAGTAAGTTCCTGGATCGACAAATTGAAATTATCCAGCCGAAAGTGATTGCCACGCTCGGCCGTTTCTCGATGGCTTATTTGATGGATAAATTTGGCGTGTCAGAAAAAGACGAGCCAATCTCCAAGTTACACGGCAAGGCCTTTAAAGTGAAAGCCGAATACGGTCCGCTCAAACTGGTCATCCTCTATCATCCGGCCGTGGCAGTGTATAACCCGAATTTATTCGGGGTACTGGAGAAAGATTTCAAGAAAGCTTTGGCAGGATAGTCTTTTTGCTTATGGTTTGGATTTCGTCCTCGGCAAAGCTTTTTCCGGGTCGCTGTCTAGGCCTACTGGCCTAGCGCTGCCTCTCGGCACCGTCGTGCCTGCGAGACACCCGGCAAAAGCTTTGCCGGGGACGAACCCTCATTTCGGAGGAGGTAATCGTTGGCGGTCGCTCCGCGTCTGTCTACGGTCATTCGCCGGTCTGGCGAATGACAAGGGGAAAAACCAATTTCTCGCTAAAATCCGTATCTTGGCTATAATTAGTCAATGGAATTAAAGCTTCTCTCTTGGAATGTTAACGGCATCCGGGCGGCGGTCAAAAATGGCTTCGGCAATATGCTATTGACCGAACGGCCGGATATTTTAGGTTTGCAGGAGATCAAGATCACGGATAAGGCGCGGGAAGAGCAAGAATTTGATTTTACGGGCTATAAGGAATATTGGAATCCGGCGGTACGGCCGGGGTACAGCGGGACAGCCATACTAATTAAAAATTATAAATTAAAAATTATAAATTATAAGGCGGGGATGGGGATAGAAGAATTCGATACGGAGGGCCGGGTTCAAACACTGGAATTTGAGGATTTTTATTTTGTAAATACCTATTTCCCGAATTCCAATCATGAGTTGTCGCGTTTGAAATATAAAACTGACTTTAACGCGGCGTGGCTTGAATATATAAAGAAACTAGAACAGAAAAAGCCGGTTATTGCTTGTGGAGATTTTAATGTGGCTCACGAAGAAATCGACCTGGCTCGACCGAAGGATAATGTGGGCAACGCCGGTTTCACCAATGAAGAGCGGGCCGATATGACAAAATTTTTGGCTCACGGGCTTGTTGATACTTACCGCGCAGCCAATTCGGATAAGGTGCAATATTCTTGGTGGTCGTATCGCTTTTATGCCCGGGATCGAAATATTGGGTGGCGGATTGATTATTTTTTAACAAGTGAAAAAATTAACAAGAATATCAAAGAGAGTTTTATTTTAGATGATGTTTTAGGCTCTGATCATTGTCCGGTAGGAATCAAGCTCAAAACTTAAAGCGCAAAACTCAAAGCTTAAACTTAAAACTATTAACAAAAATGCAAAATACCAGGATTTTAGTTTTCGAACTAGATAGTTTCAGCTTTGCGTTTTGAGCTTTGCGCTTTGCGTTAAATAATATGATCTATCTAATTTACGGCAATGACGTGATAAAAGCCCGGTATAAATACGATGCCATCATTGATTCTCTTTTGGCGCGCAAGAAAGATTCGGTTGTTTGGCGGATTGATAGTGAAAATTTTGATGAGGCCAGA
>JAPLZN010000047.1 GCA_026395035.1 Candidatus Vogelbacteria bacterium
CAATCACATCCCGCAAGGCCGCTTGAGCGTACTGGGAAACGGCCAGAGTAAAATCTTTGATATTTAAAATCGCATTCTCAGCCGACTGCACCTGAAAGTAAACAACAGCATTGATTCCGACCGGCACATTATCTTTCGTGATTACTTCCTGCTGAGGAATGTCGGTCGTCGTAATGCGCATATCCATCTTGATCATCCGTTGGATACCAACCAGAAGCCAGGTCAAACCAGGCTGACGGGTGCTGGTATATTTACCGAGAGTTAAGACTACCCCGCGCTCATATTGGTCAATAATCCGGAGACCGATCAAAGTAATAAAAGCGATAAAAATCAAAACAACCAAAATCACAAGAGTTATCATGGTTTATTAAATTATTTGTAACGACAACAGTATAACATTTTTACCCTCACTGGCCAGGCTCTTAGGGCCAGGGTTTATCGTTAATATATATTCCCACGACACGCGCGTTACCGTTTTCGGCCACCTTCACCCGGGCATAAGCCTCCCCACTTGGAAGTGTCCACCCACTCCCCTCCGGGATAAACGCCTCTTCAATGCCGTATTTGACTAAGACCGTCTGATTATTCCAGTCCGGCGTGGATGTCGCTAAGATGGTATCTCGACCACCTCTCTCCACCACTCCGCGAATTACCAATCCGGATTCCGGTCGTTTACTGCTTGCCCGTTCAACTAAATAATACTTTCCCCGCTGAACCAATTCGACATAGACATCTTGTCCGTTGACGGGGGCTCCGCCTTCAAATTGATAAGCCGAGAGGCGAGAAATTTCATACTGATAAGTCACAAAATCTCCACGCAAGGGGTCCCGCGGATCAACGGGCGCTATCCGCAACAAAACACTCGAACCGTTAGCGGTAATCGACTGATTAAAGATAACTAGGGTCAAGATAATTGCCACCTGAATTACCACCGCAACAATTAACTTGATTGTTTTTTTGTTTTCCATGGTGGTCTAATTAGCAGGATCTGGTAATGAAGGACTCGCGACGACCGAACCACTAGCATCAATCTCAGCAATCATTTTTCTCCTTAACCGTTCCAGATACCAACCAACGATAAACAGGATCAATCCCAGACCAATAAAGAACAAACTCTTGTCCATAAAGCCCACCAGCCAATCGGTATACTTGACCAGAATAAAAATAATTAAAAGCACCACGCCCAAGTTTATTCGCCATTTTTCATGACCAACCGAACCTGAGAAGATTAACCCCAGAATGAGAGCAAATAAGGCAAGGGAATAAACAATCGGAAGCAGACTGCCGTCACCGGAAAAGGTCAGAGCCAGGGTGATAAATGACAACCCGAGCAAAGAAGCCAGTTCCTTCCTGTTCGCCTCCCGATAACTAAGCGCGGCCACGATAATGATCAAAATAAAGACGGCTAAAAATGAAACCAGGAAGGCCGGCGGAGACTGAAACAACACGACTTGATTGGTCGAGGTTCCTCCCATAAAAAGACTGGCCCCATACATGGCCCGGGTTGAGAGCATGAACAGCACAACGAACACAACCAAAGTGTTTATTACGGTATAGGTATTATAAAACCCCGGCCGACTAATCTCCATTCTCTTATGTAACAGACCAATGAGATAGAACAAGACCCCCATGAGCAAGGCGAAGGAAACGATGAGATAAGCGTTGGTGCTGAGACCAGAAAATGAAGCCACTTTGGACATGATCCACGCCTCAAAGGAAATCAAAGAAACGGCCAAAGTAAAGGATGCCTTCGCACCATAAGCAAGTAGCAGCCCGACTAACGCGGTCGCCAGAAAAATATCTTCCCCCGTAAGAACATTGCCCATTTGTCGATTCCAAGAAAAAACGGTCACCCCCAGAAAGGCGGTGGCGGCAATTAGGTAAAATTGACTCAGAAAATCGTTTACCGATTTAAAAGCGCCTTCTTTATTATTTGATTTTCGTCCGACAAAAGCCTTGGCAATAAATCCCAGAATTGCCAGCGGAACTAGGATATCAATGATTAGGAACATATGTTTACTTATTATAAGCGGTTAGGTTTTGAACAGGCTCTAAGTTATGCTCACTTCCGCAAAATGCTTTCGCCGTAAGACTATGCCGACAATAGCCGTAATCACGGTCGCCACAGAAAGCAGAATGGGAGAAGTCAGCGCAAACGGATCACCGCCAGCCCCGAAAAAAGAGCCCGCAATCATCGCCGGGTAACCGACCAGTGAAACGATGGCCAGCATAATCGCGATAATCCATTGGTAATACGAATCAAGGGCATACGCCGCCGCCAACGCTCCAAAGTACCAAAGAATAAATCCGTCCGGCCAATTAGCGCGAATATTATAAATTTGAGCGACCAAGAAAACTCCGGCGCCAAAAGTGATTGTTCCCAAAAGGTGAAAGGCTTCCCCCACTTTGGGGAAACTTAACTTTTCCGTAAAAACGACTCCGAGTAAGTGGAAAATAATCACTCCCGCAACGAGTAATGAAACCTTGAGCGCGGCCGTCATTCCCTGCCAGTTGGCCGCAATAAACGAAAACACTCCGGCGCCAATCATAATCGCGCCGAAAACAGTAATAATCGCGACGGTACGCTTAGCCGAATCGGCTTTTTTTGCGCCAGCCGTAAGCCCAACATAAGCCCCTTCTACTTGCTGCAAAGTAAAACCCTGGACCAAGAGATCACGATAGATCTCGTCTTTTGTCTTACCGGAGGCAAGCAAGGCACCAACTTGAGAATTTATATCTTGTGACATGTTGTAATTGTACACCGTGTCGGCGGAATGAGATACGCCGGTTATCCACATCATTGGCCTCTTGTCGCGGCTAAAGTTTTTTCATCAGCGACCCAGGGATCGGCGCAGCTCACATCAATATTTTTGTTCGTTAATCTCCAAAAATATTGTGTGGCTCCTGCCCTGACTCGGCCACGGTTTCGCTTCGCTCAACCGGCTTCGCGGCCTCCGTCTTTCGATCCCTGGGTCGCGCTACAAAACAGTACACCCCAAATGCTTCCGCATCCGGGGTGTTTGTTATTGTGCGCGACCCAGGGATCGAACCTGGCACCTCGTCATTATCAGTGAC
>JAPLZN010000058.1 GCA_026395035.1 Candidatus Vogelbacteria bacterium
GTTGTCCCGGGCTATTTCCGAAATGGGTATTTATCCGGCGGTGGATCCGCTGGCTTCGTCTTCAACCGCGCTCGATCCGAAAGTGGTCGGACAGAAACACTATGATGTGGCGCGACGCGTGCAACAGGTCCTCCAACGCTATAAGGAATTGCAGGACATTATCGCTATTCTTGGTATGGAAGAATTGTCTGATATAGACAAACAGACGGTCAATCGCGCTCGCCGCATTCAGAAATTCCTGTCTCAGCCATTCCATGTCTCCGAAACTTTTACCGGCCGGCCGGGCGCGTTCGTTTCGCTCGAAAAAATGATCCAAGACTTTTCCGATATTTTGGATGGCAAGTACGACGACAAGGAAGAGGATTTCTTCTATATGAAGGGGTCACTTGAAAACAATTAAAAATGAAATTTAGTATCCAAGCGTTTTCATTTTTAATTTATAATTTTTAATTTATAATTATTTTGAAACTGCGAGTTATTACATTGAAGGGCATCGCTTACGAAGGCGAAATCAAGTCGCTGAATGCCAAGACTGTGGCCGGTGAAATTACGATACTGGATAATCACCGTCCATTGGTTTCTATCCTAAAAAAGGGGGAGCTTAAGATTGTTACAAAAGCCGGTCAAAAAGAGACGATAAAAGCCGATAGCGGTTTTTTGGAAGTCCGCCCCGGCAATGAAGCGAGCGTAATCGCGGGGTAATGTTGTTTTTGTCTGGCGAATTTTGCATAATGTCGGAATGAAAAAGATAATTTTGGCTTCAGGATCACCGAGACGAAAAGAGCTCCTATCCATGATGGGGCTCGATTTTACCGTTGTTCCGAGTGGTTATGAAGAAGATATGACACTAAAGCTAGCGCCTAAAAAACTGGCTGCGGTACTTTCATTGGGTAAAGCCATGGAGGTGGCCAAGAGGGAGAACGGCATTATTATTGCCGCTGACACCTTTGTGTCTTATGGCGGAGCAGTAATCGGCAAACCGAAAGATAAGGCGCATGCTCAACAGATGCTTAAAATGCTCTCAGGTAAAATCCACTCGGTGTTTACGGGGGTAACCATAATTGATACGCATAACAGTAAAATAATAACTAAGGTTGAAGAGACAAAATTAACTTTCAAAAAAATTTCAGCTGTCGAGATTGATTGGTATGTCAACAGTGGCGACAGGCTTGGCTTGGCCGGAGCTTATGCTGTTCAGGATATCGGCTCAATCTTTGTTAAAAGGATTGAGGGAGACTTCTTCAATGTTATGGGTTTGCCATTGCGTCTGTTGGCTGAACTTCTAAAGAAATTCAATATCGATATTTTTGCGCTTAAAACTAAAACAAAAAGCCTAGAGTTTAAATCTCTAAGCTAATTGAATTTAAAAAGCCTACTTCTACAAATCGTTTCCTGAATAGGAAAGATTGAGGCTCTTATTGATTAGCGGGAAGTCGGGCAGGATGTTGCCCGGGCCAGCGTGGCCGGCGGCGGTCCAGTTCATGAATGACGGGTCGCGCGGGGCCACGCGGGTGATCTGGCCATCCTGGTCAGTCGAGATCAAATAGAGGATTTCTCCCCGCCAGCCCTCGACGAGGCCCAGGGACAAACTTCCAGCCGGGAAGACTGGATTCTCGGCATTTTCGGTCAAAACAGAGCCTTCTGGCAGGGTGGAAAGGGCTTCCTTGAGTAATTTAATGGTGGTGTGAACTTCCTTGACTCGAACCTGGAATCTGGCCCAAACATCACCGTCGGTTTCGGTTGAAATCTCAAGGGGCAAGTCGGCGTAGGCGGCATAGGGAAAGTCGATTCTCGTGTCAATTTTCATCCCGGCGGCCCGCGCCGGCACGCCCAGTACGCCGTGATCTTTGGCGACCTGGACGGTTAGTTTGCCGGTCTTGTGTAAGCGATTGGCCAGGGTACTGCTGCCCATCGCCACCGCCAGAACTTCTTTAAAGTCTTTTTCAATATCGTTCAGATCGGAATTAAGGGCATTGGCATTTTCGGTCGAAATATCTTTTTGCAAACCGCCGATCGTATTTAATCCGCGCAAGAAACGACTGCCGGAGAGTTTGTCATTCCATCTGATCACTTGTTCGCGCAGGCGGGCGCCGTGCGCTCCGCCGAAATTAAAACCGGTATCAATCATAATGGCGCCGATATCGCCGAAGTGATTGGCCAGCCGTTCGAGCTCGGCAAAGATCGTTCGTAGGTAGGTCGCGCGTTTGGGTACTGGAATGTTTGCCAGTTTTTCTACCGTTTGGCAAAAAGCCAATGAGTGCGAGAAGGAGCTGTCGCCGGAAATGCGCTCGGACAATTTTACCTTATCGGCCAGCGGCAAAACTTCGAACAACTTTTCCGTTCCCTTGTGCGAATAGCCCAAGCGCGGTTCGAGCATTAAAATTTCCTCGCCCGCCAAACTGAAACGGAAATGTCCGGGTTCAATGATCCCGGCATGCACCGGTCCAACCGGCACTTCGTAAACGCCTTCGCCGGTAACTTTGCGGAAATGAAACAGTGTGTGCGCCTCCTTCGGCCGATCGTTCCAATTAAAGTCTTTGCGGAGAGGATAAACGCCCTCCGGCCAATTCTCGTGCAGAATGAGCGTCCGTAGATCGGGATGTCCGACGGGAGTCAAACCGAATAAGGTGTAGATCTTGCGCTCGTAGATCGAAGCATCGTGGAGCAAGGGGGTAATTGAGGGAAAATCCCCAGCGGTCATAATGTAGGGCGCGAGAAAATCCTTTCCCGGCTGGCCGAAGACATACATGACCTTGAAGCGACCGGCATCACTCCGTTCATCAAATGCCGTTAGGGTTTTAAGAGAATATCCTTCAGCGGAAATGAGCCGGCAGATTTCAACCAAGTTTTCGGCTTCAATTTCGAAAGTTTTCAGGTCGCCGAATATTTTTAAGGAAGCGCCCGGCGCGAGTAGTTTTTCGATCAGAGAATTTTCCATGTTATTTGATGATGCCGGCAGCGTTAATTAGTAAAGTTTTAAGCGGGGCGGGAAGATAGAAGGAAAGAATGATGAGTAGAATGGCTAAAGTTGCCGGGGGGATTACGGTCCAAATGTTAGCTTCGCCTTTTTCCATCTCGTCTGGTTTTTCGCCGAAAACCATATGTGAAATGTGTCGCAGGAAACCGGCAAAGGCGAGAGCCAGGCAGAAGAGGGCAATTACAACGTAGACCGGATGGGCCATAATGCCGGACGATAGGATATTAAATTCGGTGATGAAGAGGCCGAACGGAGGAACGCCGGTAATGGCCAGAAACCCGATGATAAGAAGAAGAGCGGTGGTTGGTAATGAGGTCAGGACCCCTCGAACTTTGGCGATTTTGGTGGTGCTGTATTTCAAGAAGACATTGCCGGCCGTAAAGAAGAGGAGGGACTTGGCTAGAGAATGATAGATAAGGTGGAGCAGAGTATAGAAAATGCCAATCCCGCCAAAGCCGATACCCAGGGCGGCGATGCCCATATGTTCAATACTAGAATAGGCCATCAGGCGTTTGTAGTTTTTTTGGACGAGGATGATGAACCCGGCGACGAGTAGGGAAACTATCCCGAAGAACATCATGATTTCGCGGGAAAAATCCAGGCCGGCCGAGATATCGGTCAATACTTTAAAGCGCAAGATCGCGAGAAAGGCGATATTAAGCAGAGCGCCGGAGAGCAGAGCGCTAACTGGCGACGGCGCCTTGCTGTGGGCGTCGGGCAACCAGGTGTGCATCGGAGCCAA
>JAPLZN010000130.1 GCA_026395035.1 Candidatus Vogelbacteria bacterium
ACTTGCAAAAGACTAAATAGCCACGCTGACAAACAAGGGAATGGCACTCGGGCCCCCTCGCGGATATCGCCATTCTGAAGGATGAGATCGGGGAGTTGGAGCAAGGGGTAAATGGTAAAGAGTAAAAAGAAGGTGGAAAATGGAGGACCATTTACTTTTTTTTCGGTGAGTATATATTGAAACAAGTCTGGCGAAAGGAGGATTATCCAGTGGAAGCGATACGTTTCGGGCACCTCTTGGTCGGCCTCGGTTTCTTTCTCCTGGTTTGCTCTTTGGTGCCGCCGTTTCGTTTTCGGCGGCCGGCGATGCTATGCGGGTTCCGTCATGAACCGCGAGTGGCAACCTTACCGGTAAAGTGGGCCGACCGCTGGCCGACACCGGTGGGTCTTGGTCTGATCTTTCTCGGATTTATTTTTTTGCAGTGACCTCCATGAAGCTGTCTTGGCCCCGCGTCCTCTGGCGCGGGGCTTTCTCTTGTTTGCCAGGCGTGCTATAATACGGGGGTTAGAAAATTCGCACTATATCCATACGGGCAAACCGGAGGGCGTTTCGGGTTATAGAAACAGTGACGAGTGTCGAATGGCAAGTGACGAACAAAATGCATTTTTGTTTTGTCATTCCGGCGGAGGCCGGAATCCAGGAGGAAAATACTAGGCTCGAACCTGGATACCGGCCTCCGCCGGTATGACACAAATACCGGAATAAAAAATCAAAACTCATGAACGAAAAAACCATCAAAATAAAAGGTGCGCGGACACATAATCTCAAGAATATCGATTTAGAGATTCCGCGCGATAAAATGATTGTCATCACTGGGCTTTCCGGTTCCGGTAAGTCGTCTTTGGCGTTTGACACGATTTTTGCCGAAGGCCAGCGGCGTTATGTGGAATCGCTGTCCGCCTATGCCCGTCAATTTTTGAAGCAAATGCAAAAGCCGGATGTGGATGAAATTTCCGGTCTCTCACCAGCCATTTCTATTGACCAAAAGTCTCGCTCGCAAAATCCGCGCTCCACCGTTGCGACCATCACGGAAATATACGATTACTTACGCGTACTCTATGCCCGCGTCGGTCATCCGTTTTGTCCGGTTTGTGGGACGGAAATAAAAAAACTTTCTAATGAAGAGATCGTGAATTTCACAAAAACTAAGATCGATGAAATAGAAAAGCACCCGGCTTCGTCAGACAAGGTAATTGAAATCTATGCTCCACTGGTGCGCGGACGAAAAGGCGAGTATTACCAAATGCTCTATGACCTGCTCGATAAGGGCTACAAGGAAATTTTACTGGATGGCAATCGCAAGAATTTGCGCGAGCGGATTATTATGGCCAAGACAACCAAGCACGAGATTGATGTATTGGTGGATGAAATCGCCGTGAAGGAACTTGCTTATGACGCTGTGCCAAAAACGGCCAATAAGGTAAAAGTGTCGGTGGTAAAAGCCGTGGCGGATTCGGCCAACGAACGCCTCTCGGAAGCGGTAGAGCGAGCGCTGAAAGAAGCCGACGGTTTGGTGCGAATAAAAATCGGCGGGGAGCAATTTTTGATGTCGTCAAAATTTGCCTGTCCGGTGGACGGTTTTTCCTTTCCGGAAATAGAACCGCGCCTGTTCTCGTTCAATTCCCCCTACGGCGCCTGCCCGACTTGTCACGGTTTGGGGACGAAACATGTGTGGAGTACCGAACCCTGCGAGGATTGTCAGGGGGCGCGCTTGCGCACAGAAGCCTTGCATGTAAAATTCGGCAAGTTGAATTTAGTGGAATTAGTGGCGCTGTCTATTGCCGATGCGGCGGAGTATTTCCAGACCGTAAAAATGACGGCGAAAGAAAAGGAAATCGTGTCGGTGGTTTTGCGCGAGATCGAAGCCCGGCTCAAATTCTTGCTAGATGTCGGTTTGGATTATATTGCCCTCAATCGCCGGGCCGATACGCTTTCCGGCGGTGAGGCCCAGCGCATCCGCCTGGCCTCCCAGCTCGGTTCGCGCTTGGTGGGAACCTTGTATGTGTTGGACGAACCGACCATCGGCTTGCACGCTCGCGACAACGACAAATTAATCAAGACACTGGAAGATCTGCGCGATTTGGGCAATACGATCATTGTGGTGGAACACGACGAAGATACGATCCTAGCCTCGGATTACTTGGTGGACATTGGTCCGGGCGCGGGGGTGCACGGCGGGCGGGTAGTGGTGGCGGATAATACATCTAAATTATTGACGGCCAAAAAGAACGACTTTAATTCGCTGACGGTGGATTATTTGCGGGGCGAGAAAAATGTGCCGGTGCCGGAAAAAAGACGCACGAGCGACAAGGGAACCCTGCGCATTCGCGGGGGGAAAATTTTTAACATTAAAGATTTAAATGCGGATATTCCGCTCGGCAAATTGGTGGCAATTACTGGCGTGTCCGGCTCGGGCAAGTCGTCACTCGTGTATGAGATTCTCTATAAAAACTTGCAGGGCCGGCTGGAACGGCGTTACCGCACGAATAAGATCGAGAATTGTCGGGAGTTTACCGGCACGGAATATGTTTCGCGGGTGATTATGATTGACCAGTCACCGATCGGCCGAACTCCGCGGTCGAACCCGGCCACCTATACCGGTGCCTGGACTTTTATTCGCGACCTATTCGCTTCGAGCGAAATGGCACGCGTGCGCGGTTGGAAGCCGAATCGTTTCTCGTTTAATGTGATTGGCGGACGGTGTGAAGCTTGTCAGGGCAATGGTCTGGTGGCGGTGGAGATGCACTTTTTGCCGACAGTGTTCGTGGAATGTGATGTCTGTCACGGCTTGCGTTTTCAAAAAGAAACGCTGGAAGTGAAATATAAAGGCAAAAACATTTCTGATGTTCTGCATATGACGATTGAAGAAGCGTTGGCTTTTTTCAAAGACATTCCGCAAGTCAATGATCGCCTGAAAACCCTAAACGAGGTCGGTTTGGGCTATTTACAGCTTGGCCAGTCGGCCACGACGCTGTCCGGTGGAGAGGCACAACGAGTGAAGATCAGTTCGGAGTTATACCGCCCGCAGGTGGCAAAAAGTATTTATATTTTAGACGAGCCGACGGTGGGTCTGCACTACGAAGATGTGAAAAATCTGGTGGAGATTTTGCAGAAACTGGTGGATAAGGGAAATACGGTGGTGGTGATTGAACATAATATGGATGTGATAAAATCGGCCGATCATCTGATCGATATGGGACCGGATGGTGGCGACAAGGGTGGAAATATAGTGGCGAAGGGTACGCCGGAAGAAGTGGCGTTTGGGAGCGAGACGCATACCGCGAAGTATTTGAGGAGGGTGCTTAGAAAACAAAAATAATTCCATCTGTATTGTCATACCGGCGGAGGCCGGTATCCAGGTTAGTATACCAGTATTTCGAAGATCGTCTGCGTTCGGGTAAGTCTCTCGGCGAGCACGCGTAAAATTCTGCTGAATTTTCTACTCCGCTCGGCGCTGGCCGCGCCTGTGCGAGTCTCGCCGAGAGACTTACCCTTCCGGGGTTTAATCGTCCGTGGGGAACTTTGAATTACGAAATGCCTCCCCGCGTCATTCCTGCGGAGGCAGGAATCTTGAAATTAAACGATGGAATAAGATTCCTGCCTCCGCAGGAATGACAAAAGAGGACTTATTTCTGCATTTCGTAATTCAAGGTGGGGAAAGTAGCTAGAATGTCGTTCTGCGTCTGTCTATGCACGTCTCCGACGTAAAAAAGCCCGCCAACTGGATGGCGGGTTAAAATCGACAGGGTCGGAAAGTGGTCGGGGAAAAAATTTACTTACTCGCCAGGGTGCGTTCTGTCCAGATTGTGGCATTCTTCAGGGGTTCTGAATCCCCTGAAACACCAGTCTGTAAGTTGATTCACCTTAACGATAATGTCGCGGATTATTGATAATTTCGTGCCGACTCTTACCCCTGTCTTTTTCCGTCTATGACACATGACAATAAGTGCGGCCACCACTGCTGGCCATACGACTATACAAGTCGTTCGTTCAATAGGGCCAACACAAAGTTCAATTTTTACAATCCTGGCCGTAATGCCAATGGCCCCCATTCCGATTACGAACCAGATTAACACCGCAAAAATAACAAACATCTTAACCTCCTTTTTGAAGCTCCAATACGGTTAAAGCACCCTTTCATATTGTACTATATATCACTTGGGCTAGTTAATCTTGATATTGCGACATCTTGCTGAAAATTCCTTGACTCTCGCCGTCTTCACAGCTCCGAGACGACCTCGAAAAGACAACTCTTCGCTCCAATAATCGTCCGTTGGGGGAAGTAGCTGATAGGTAGCGAGAACAAACTCTCTCGCGGCGGGTGGCTGGCTGGTGCGATCGCTTTGGCGGGCGAATAGGATGTCACCGGCGGCGGTTAGGCCGAGGACCACGAAACACATAACGAGCAGGAGGTAGCCGAGGAAGTTTATGACAGCCATTTTGATTCTCCTTATCCGCAGTCAATTTTGGTATATTTACCTCTGGCTCTATCATACCGATTTTACAAAAAAAGAAAACAGCCCGGCGCGAGGCGGGGCTGTTGAGGGGCGACGGAACGACGGCAATCAGATGTCTAACAGACGAACGAGTTTTCGTTTGACCCGCCTGTTCCAGAGTGGCGCGATCAAGAGCATAATCGGCCAACAAAGGATGATAAATGCCGTCCACGACTGGGGGTAGTGCCGACCGAGGCGTTTTTCCACCTGGCAACCAATCCAGGCGTAGCAGAGTGGCCCGAAAATCAGGGCCAGAGACAGGGCGGTAATAGCAAGGATCAAGGCATTAGACATCAGCGTCCTCCAGCGAGTGATAGTTTGCCTTTAGTTCTCAAAAACCATATCATAGAACATATGATCGGTAAAGCCCTCAAAAAATACAATCTACCCGACAAACCTGGGGTATACTTTTTCAAACGAGGAAAGGATATTTTATATGTCGGCAAAGCCACGTCTCTCGCCGATCGCGCGCGGAGTTATTTTAGCGCGGATCTGGACTTGGCCCGCGGGCCGGGCATAAAACAAATGGTGGAGTTGGCCGACGACCTGGCGTTTATTGAAACCGATTCGGTGTTGGAAGCGCTCATTTTGGAAGCCGCGCAAATAAAAAAACACCGACCGAAATATAATGTTAAAGAAAAAGATGACAAGAGTTTTAATTTTGTTGTGATTACCAAAGAAGAATGGCCGCGGGTGTTATTGGTGCGCGGGAAGCAACTGATGGAAGATGAGGAATTAGCCTCCAAAATAAAATACCAATTTGGACCGTTTCCTTACGGAACGGAACTGCGGGAGGCGATGAAGATTATTCGGCGGATTTTGCCGTATCGGGATAAATGTGAACCGGGCGCCGGCCGGCCCTGTTTTAACGCACAAATTGGGTTGTGTCCGGGCGTATGTAGTGGCGCGGTAACGGCCGAAGAATATGGTCAGACAATTAAAAATCTGAAACGGCTCTTTGAGGGTAAGAAAAAAGACCTCATCAAAGATTTGGAGAAACAGATGAAAGTTTTAGCGCGGGACCAGAAATTTGAACAAGCGGGGGAGCTGAAGCGCAAGATTTTTGCCTTAAATCATATTCAAGATGTCGCTCTCATTAAGTACCGCGGTCGAGAGAGCATGACCGGCCTGTTTCGGATTGAGGCCTATGATATTGCCCATCTGTCCGGTCAGAATACAGTGGGCGTAATGGCGGTCGTGGTAGACGGGGAAGTGGATAAAAGTTCATATCGGAAGTTTACGATTAGAGGGGTAACTACAAAAAAGGATAAGATCCCCGTTTTCACGGGGATGACACAGCCCGGGGTACCAATAAATGATACTGCCAATCTAAAAGAAGTTTTATCTCGGCGCTTCAATCACAACGAATGGCCGCTACCAGCCCTCATTGTTTTGGATGGTGGTAAAGCTCAGCTTAATGCGGCGCGAAAAATTTTAACGGCGCTGGAAATCGCGGTGCCGTGCGTGGCCGTCGTGAAAGATGAATTCCATCGCGCCCGCGAAATTATTGGTAGTTCTGGTCCTTATTGTCATCCCCGAGGCAATCGGGAATCCAGTAGTTCTGGTCTCGACATAAAAGAATTGATTTCCGCCCGCGAACGCGAAATAATTCTTGCCAACAGTGAAGCCCATCGCTTCGCTGTACATTTCCACAGGCAAAAACGCCACATAGTGATATAATCAATTAATTAGAAATGTAAAATTAAAAATCGACGAGCTCTGCTTGTCGCCCCGTGGCTCAGGTCCCCGCTTTCGCGAGGATAAACTCCGGCCGGGGTCCAGGATTAAACCACTGGATCCCGGGTCAAGCCCGGGATGACAGGAGTACCTGTCAATTTCTAATTTATAATTAATTAATGAGCGAGAATCAATCATTCAAGCTCGCGGCTAATCGATGGGTAATCAAAGCCCGTTGGTTTTATGTTTTGGCGATTGCGGTCATTTGTCTCTTGGCGCGTTTTGGCGCGGCGGTATCGTTGGCCGGACATTCGTTTGGGGCCCTTCTAACTCACCCCTTGGCGCTGGTTTTGTATTTGGCCTTACTGTTTAATCTACTGCTCTATGTCATCTCCCGGATGATCGGCTTGGAAAAGAGCGACCGGCACGTTGGCTGGCTGTCATTTTTGCAGGTGGCGGGTGAAACGGCCCTAATCTCCCTTTTGTTTTACGATTTGCCGGGTGGGGAAGCGATTATGCCGATTCTCTACTTTATTCCGATTGTGGAATCAATTCTTCTCTTTGGTCATTTTGGTCCGCTAATTGTATCTATTCTAATCGGCGTAGTTTTGAATATTATCGTGTTCTTTTCCGATTTGCCGTTTCTTTCTTTTATTCTTGCGCGCGGCGAGAATCAGACCGATATACCCTCAAGTGCGATTATTACCTGGACGCTTATTTTGTCCGTTGTTTATTTGATTATTGGCGTTGTTTCGTCGTATATTGCGCGACAAATTGCCGTCCGGGAAAAGAAGCTGGCCCAGGAGTCGACAGAACAGGCGGTGCAGTTGAATGCGCTCAAGAATTTTAATTCGGAATTGGAACGCGAGGAGCGGTCGCTTGAGGCCAAAGATTATGAATTGAAGATGGCCAACGATCGACTGGCGGAACTGGAAAGCGCCAAATCGAAGTTCGTTTCAGTTACGGCGCATCAGTTGCGTACCCCGCTGTCGGCAATCAAGTGGACTTTCGACATGATGCTTAATGGTCAACTTGGAACGGTTACCGACGAACAAAAAGAATTTTTGAAAAAGGGTTATGACAGTACCCAGCGCATGATTCGTATTGTGGGCGACCTTTTGCAGATCGACAATATCCAGGCCGAGAAGAATGAATATCATTTTGCTCCGCTGGCTGTCGAGGATCTAGTGGATAGCGTTCGCTTTGAATTTGAAAATCAGGCCAAAAGCAAGGACCTCGACCTGGAAATTAATAAGCCGCTCAAGCGCTTGCCGTTAATCGAGGGGGATGAGAACAAACTCCGCATCGTTTTGGAAAATTTACTTGATAATGCGATCAAGTATTCCCATAAGGGCGGTCTAATTTCAATTGTGGTTTCTGATAAATTGATAAATTCCGCCGCCGGGATGGTGGAAATCTCCATCGCCGATGCGGGAATTGGAATTCTGGAAGCCGATAAATCAAAGGTTTTTGGCAAGTTTTTCCGTGCCCAAAACGCCATTCGTCAGGAGCCGGACGGATCGGGCATCGGACTCTACTTGTCCAAGGATATTATTGAAAAGCATGGCGGATCGCTGTCCTACGAGTCCGGTCCGGGCGAAGGAACGATCTTCCGGCTCACCCTGCCGGTTAAACAGGCAAAACAGTGACGAATTATGAGTGATGAATGATGAATTGACCCCAAAAACGCCGTGGGCGTTTTGGGACCTATTTCTTGAATTTTTCATTCATCACTCACCATTTATCACTCATAATTACTACCTCGCCTTGTCTTCCCCCTAGCGCCTGCTATAATTAAGGAGCGAATATTTACTATTTCAATTAAGAGCTAAAAATATATGGCAGAAGGTAAAAAAGTTCTAATCGTGGAGGATGATGAATATCTTCGGTCGCTGGCCGTCAAACGACTGGAAAAAGACGGTTATCTTGTAACTGCTGTGGCTGATGGTGAAACGGCTTTGAAAGCGGCCAAAGAAGGAACGGATATTATTCTGCTCGATTTGTTGTTGCCTGGGATGTCCGGCTACGAGATTCTGGAAAAATTGCGGGTGGAAGAGGGGACCAAAAACACGCCAATCATTGTTTTCTCGAATTTGGGTCAGAAGGAAGATCTGGAGAAAGCCAAGGCTTTGGGGGCCAATGATTTTCTAATTAAGGCCAATTTTACACTGGATGATGTGGTGGGGAAGCTTCAAGAGTTCTTGAAGTAATTACAAATTTCAAATTAAAAATGTCAAATGAAATGCGGAGCGCAGGCTCCGCATTTTTGGTAACCGGGGTCTATATAGATGGAATACCTTTATAATGAAGCGTTTTCTAGACAGAGTACTTTTCAGAGTCGGTACTACTTGACAAGAGAATATAATCGTGTATAATTTTGTGCAGTAAGTTCGCAGGGCAAGGGATTGAAGAATGTAAACCGCTGGCTCGAGACAGCGGGAGTCGCATTACTGACAGGTGTAGCTGGGATTCAGCTTGTCAGGTTCGTTCGAATAGGACGCCATACCCTTTGCAAAAAAGCTATTCCCGACCGACAATGGCAGAACGGAAGATGATGGCTTGTGGGCAGTCTCAACAAAGTACTTCGACGCTCTGCGGGGCTGAGGGGGAAGAATTGATTCCAAACACAAGAACAGTCTTTCGTTCACCATCACAGGTTGAAAGCATGGTGTGAACGACGTTCGTTAAAAGTTATGGAGGGTGCTTGCGATATTCGCGGCGCCCTCCATTTTTTTT
>JAPLZN010000019.1 GCA_026395035.1 Candidatus Vogelbacteria bacterium
AGAGCAGGGAAAGGTCTTTGAAAAGAGGGGCAGAACACGAGAACTGCCAATATTATACATATTTTTCGGTTATCCACAGAGTTCTATGGCTGACAATACAAAAAAGATATTATTAAGATAAATTAAAAGTTATGGCAATAATCAAAAAGAAAACTTGGCCTGATTTGTTTGAGGCCGTCTTAACTGGCCAGAAAAAATTTGATCTTCGGCTCGCTGATTTTGATGCCGTTTCGGGCGACACATTGATTCTTGAAGAGTTTAATCCGGAAACTAAAACTTATACCGGACGAAGGGTTGAAAAAAGAATCAGTTATGTTCTCAAGTTTAATCCGGCCAATTATCCATTTGCCAGTGCCGAAGAGGTTTCTAAATATGGTTTGCAAATATTATCGCTGGATTAAGAACTAAACATCATGACTATTTCCTACGACGAGTGGCAAAAGATGGAATTGAAAATCGGCCAGATTGTGGCGGCTGAACGGGTAGAGGGTTCGGATAAATTGCTTAAAATGCAGGTTGACTTGGGTGAAGAAACCCCTCGTCAGATTATCGCCGGAATCGGCAAAGCCTATGAGCCGGAAACGCTTATCGGGCGAGAACTCTTGTTTATCGCCAACCTAGAACCGCGAACCATCATGGGCCTGGAAAGCCAGGGAATGGTTTTGGCCGCGTCTGACGAACAGGGGCCGATAATCCTTACCCCCGACCGCCCAGTCGCGCCAGGGGCAGCCTTAAAATAGACTGTTTTACCTAGCTTTATTTTATGGTAAGATAAGCGGACTTTAACAGTTATTTATCAGTAAAAAAACACATTTATATGGAAAATCAAGGATCCAGTATTTCTGTATCTAAAGCACTCATTTATGGCGCCATTATCATCGCGCTGGTTATTGGCGGTTCGTATGTTTATCAAAAACGCTTTATTGAAAAGAATCTGCCGGGCTTGGTCAAAAAAGCCATTCAAGATATGACTCCGAATCCGGCCAATGCCGCGCCGGTTACGGCCAGTGATCACCTCTTGGGCAACGCCAAGGCGCCGGTTAAATTAATTGTTTACACTGATTTAGAATGTCCGTATTGCAAAGTCTTTCATAATTCCGTTTTGGGTCTGAAAGATAATTACATCAAGGATGGAAAGATTGCCGTTATCTATCGCAATTTCCCGCTTGACCAGCTTCATTCCAAGGCCCGGCCGGAAGCGATTGCTTCGGAATGCGCGGCTAAACTGGGTGGCAACGACAAGTATTGGGCATTTGTGGATAAGATTTTTGCCGCCACACCATCTAATAACGGCTTGGATCTAAACAATTTGCCGATCTTCGCCACGGAACTCGGGTTAGACAAGACCGCTTTTGCCAATTGTTTGAAAGACAAGACGATTGCCGATAAAGTGGTGGCACAAGAGACTGACGGACAAAAGGCCGGCGCTCAGGGCACGCCGTATCCAATCGTAATGCTTAATGATGTCGTTAAGGGTGCGTTGCCGGGAGCTCTGCCGACCGATCAGTTGAAGAAGATGGTGGATGATTTGCTTAAAGCAAGTTAAAAGTTAAAAGTAAAACACCAAAAAAGAAGCCCCGAGCGCATAAAGCGACGGGGCTTTTTAGTTGGGAGCCGGACTCCCAACTAAAAGGGGGTCAGACGGCCAGGTCGGTGACGGCTGGCGATAGCGGAGTAAATTCTCGTATACCAGTCGACATTACGGAATCCTCCGGTTTAGCCGAAGGAGCTTGTTCCTCCTTTTGGGCTCTTTCTTGGAGAATCCTTTCCAGATCCTCCCCCTCTTGCTCCAGTTCGAGATCACGCATGATATACATACGCCGTTCTCCTTTCAAATTAAGCTGCAAAGACCAAATTTTTTCTCAAAATAAAACCGACCCCGGAGCGGGGGTCGGCCATTTAGTGAACTTCATGCGTTCGGCCAATCCACCGCCCTAGGGGCAGGTAAGAATGGAGACGAGCAACTTGGCAACTGAACGCATATAATCATCGTAGCACTACCAAAAATCTCGTCAAGGAATTAAGTGTTTGTATAACATCTGCGCGGTTGCGCAGATGTTATACAAATTTTAAAAATTAAAAAAACTAAAAAACATAAAAAAGAAAAAGCCCGAGCGAACGAGGGTCCGCAGGGACTTTTTCGTTCGACTCGGGCTCGGGTCACTTTGGAATATGCCATGTCACTTGGCCGGTTTCACAGTCGAGGATGTTGGCTTGACCCTTATTGGCGCGACCAGGACCGAAGATCTTTTGATCTAGTTTCATCTTGACCCAATGCGCAATCAGGCGCTCAGGAATGGTGTAATGGGTAACAACAATGACCACGTCAGACCGGTGACTGCCATCAATAAACTCCGCAAGGGCAGCGACCTCGTCGTCACCACTATCGTTATCGATGTCGGCCAACGATGTTTGGATGACGGCCCCATCGACACCGAGCGTAAAGGCGATGATCTCGGCCGACTGAACGGCCCGCGGTGCCGGCGAGGAAAACACCTCAAGGCTTTTTCCTCCGACTAACTCACGAAGCAAGTTCGCCAGTCTGACGATATCGGCTTCTCCGTCCAGTGTCAGTTTTTCACCCTCTTTGTCACTCCGGTCCTCACCGTGCCTGACAACGATCAATTTTTTCATATTATTTTCCTCCCTTTTTCTAGCCAATTTCTAACACAGGCCAGTTCAAATTGCAACACTGCCAGCAAGCCTGCCCAAATCTCAATCTGAAAAAAGAAAAAGCCCGAGCGAACGAGGGTCCGCAGGGACTTTTTCGTTCGATTCGGGCTAACGAGATTTCATTCGCCTGGATCCGGCCGATACCACTTTTCCTTCCCCGGCAGTCCCACTAAGCGCTACCACCCAGGCGACTCCGGCCGATACCACTTTTCCTTCCCCGGCAGTCCCACTAAGCGCTACCACCCAGGCGACAATGCACAGAATCGGATTCGTGTGCCAATAGTAGCTGGTAGCGATAATCGCGACCAGGAGATGCGGGCACAGGACCCAGCCAATCCAAGCCAAAATCCCGAACGGCACGCTTGTCGCGAGAAGCAATGTGATCCTCGGGAACAAAGCAATACCCAACAGAAACAGAATACCGTGTACTTCCCAATAATTCATCTTTCGCCCCTTTGATAAGATTAGAAACGAGGGCCGACTAGGCCTAAATGTATTATATCATACCCACTGCTAAATTGCAATAGCAGTGGGTATGGCCCAGATTAAGCATTTTTTGGCGGTTTTCCAAACCGCCCGTAGATAGACGCGGAGCGCCATTTTAACTACTACCTCTCAGGTGTTATGTGTGAAAAAGCTCCCCGCCTGCAATTTTTGGGTGTCTCGCAGTGCGACGGCGCGAGAGGCAGCGCTGGTGCAACAGCACCAGACAGCGACCCGAAAATTGCAGGCAGGGAGCGAAGGCGGGAGCGACGATAAAAACTTATTTAAAGATACAAACATTTAAAGATTTAAAAAAACGGACAAGATTCCTGCCTGCGCAGGAATGACACAAATACAAAATACGGACCTGGATCCCGGGTCAAGCCCGGGATGACAATACAAAAATACAATCAACCGCCCCCGGACTGCGTCCGGCCCCGCCTTAGTTAAGGCGGGGATAAAATGCAAAATGCCGGGTTTGAATCCGGCATTTTTACTTTTAACTTCCAACTATTAACTTTTAACTGCGTTTGCTAGTACCCTAGCAAACGCTTGGCCTTGTCGTGTTGTCTGATTTTTTCGTGGGCTTTGGCTTCAATCTGGCGAATGCGCTCGCGCGTGACGCCAAACTCCTTACCCACTTCCTCCAGCGTCCGCTGGACCCCGTCCATCAAGCCGTGGCGCATTTCCAAAATCTGCCGTTCCTTGGGCGACAGATCGCTCATAATTTCATTGATCTGGTCACGCAAAATCCGGCGCGAAACATCCTGATCCGGCGGAGCGATTTTGTCGTCGGCGATAAACTCACCCAGCGTACTCTTGTCGTCGTCGTCATCGGTCGGTTTGTCCAAAGACGCCGTGCTCTGGTCAATTTTTTCAATGTTGTGCACCTTGTCCACTTCAATCCCCATTTCGGTGGCAATTTCCTGCGGCAACGGTTCGCGGCCTAAGTCTTGCGACAGCCGGCGTACCACCTGCTTATATTTGGCGATTGTTTCCACCATATGCACTGGAATACGAATTGTCCGCGACTGGTCAGCCAACGCACGCGTCACGGCCTGACGAATCCACCAAGTGGCATAGGTCGAGAACTTGTAACCCTTGCGCCAGTCAAATTTTTCCACCGCCTTAAAGAGTCCCAAGTTGCCTTCTTGAATCAAGTCCAGCAAAGTTAAATCCTGACTCCGGCCGATATACTTTTTGGCGATAGACACGACTAGACGCAGGTTGGCGCTAGCCAAGATTTTGCGCGCCTCGTCGTCGTCCAGCAAAATCCGTTTAGCTAAATCTTTTTCTTCGTTGCCCGACAAGAGCTTGTGTTTGCCGATCTCTTTTAGGTAAATCTGGACGGAATCGAGCGAACTCTCACTCCCCACGCCCCGGATCTTCTCGATCACTTCCGCCTCGTCGTCCAAGAGCCCTCCTTCTTCGATCACATCAACATGAGCATCCTCGAAACGAGCATATAGATCTTCCAAAAATTCGATTTCGGTTTCAATGTTAGGAAATTCTTTCAAAATCTCCGAAAAAGTAACAAAGCCACGCTGGCGACCGCGCGCCACCAAATCTCCCGCGCGCTGTTCCTGTTGTTCCTTGGTCTGTTTAGCCTTGGCACTAATCGGCAAGACCTTGACCGCTTTTTTGACCGGTTTGGCTTTAGTTCCCCCGGCGGATTTTTTAGCTATTTGGCGAAAAAGTTTCTTCTTGACCACCGGCCGGACAAGCTTTTTTTTCACCGTCTTTTTTGCCGCCTTTTTAACTGTTTTCTTTTTTGCCGCCGGCTTCGCTTTCTTCGTCTTTTTTACAGTCTTTTTCGCCATATTAAATGCTTTAACTGTTAATTATTAAAATTTTGCTTTGACCGATCGGAACTCTTCAATCTTCTTCCGCAAATCCTGCGCCTGTGCCAGCAACCGACCGGCTTCCGTTTCGTTCTTTATCGCTTCGGTCTGACGCAATTGACCCAAAACGATCTCCAGCTCTTCTCGCAATTTTTCCTCGGCCAAATTCGCCAGCAAATCGTCTGCTTCGTTGCTTAAAAACTCATTCCCCTCATAAGAAAGTTCCGCCTCCAAAATCAAGCGATCTTTTATCATCGAGTACTCCTTCTCCTTTTGCTCAAAGAGCTCGCCCAGATCCTTCGTGAGTCGCGACCGCAAATCCGCCCCCAAGGCTTCGCCTTTTCCTTCAAGCCAAAACAACAAGCTGAAAACTTTCCCTTCAATCATTTCGGAGCGGGACTTTTTTTCCGGCCCAACGACGGCCGGTAAGGCTTCGGTCGGAGACACTCTGATTTTCTCCAGTTCATTCCAAATCGGTTCATCTTTCGTCCCGACAAACGCAGCAATCTTACCGACGAATTGCGCTCGGTCGATGGAATTTTGGTAGCGAGCGACATAGGGAAGCACTTCCTCGACGATTCTTTTGTTCAATAGCCGTTTGTCCCCAGTCTTCCGACCCAGAGCACCGAGATAAAAATCTACGACATTGGTCGCCCCGGCAATCGCCTCTTTCCACTTGTCTTCCGCTTGCGCTACCAGATCGGCCGGGTCAAGCCCGTCCGGCAGAAGAGCAATCTTGACATCCAAGCCGGCCGACAAGGCCAACTCTATCCCCCGCCGGGCAGCCGCGATACCAGCCGAATCGCCGTCAAAGGCCATCACCAGATTGTCGGTCAGCCGTTTGATCAAAGCCAGATGTTGAGCGGTCAAGGCCGTACCGGAAACTGCAACGGCATTTTCCACCCCCGCCTGATGCGAAGAGATTAGATCCATTTGCCCTTCGACGAGAACGCAAAAATCATTCTTGCGAATTTCCTGTTTCGCCTTGTCGTAACCGAAGAGAACGCGCGATTTGTCGTAAAGAGCCGTTTGTGGCGTATTGATGTATTTAGCTTCTTCCCGTTCACCATTCTGCATAATAATCCGGCCGGAGAAACCGACAACCCGACCCGATCCGTCGCAAAGTGGAAACATTACCCGGCCACGAAAACGATCATAATAACGCCCGCCGGCATGGTGAAACGATTGACTGGAAGCAATCGCCAATCCGGCCTTTTCGATTTCTTCCTCTTTGAAACCCTTGTGCACCAAGTGACCCGACAAGGCATTCCAGTCCGATTTGGCAAAGCCAAGCCGGAAACGGCGAACCGTTTCTTCTTTGATCTGACGATCCTTCAAGTATTGTTTAGCCTCCTCACTCTGAAGCAGATTAGTATGGAAGTAGCGAGTCGCTTCTTCGATCAAGGCGTACAGGCGTTCTGTTTCCGACCGAACCTTGAGATCCACCGGCCCCAGTTCCACCCCCGCCCGCCCCGCCAGCACCTCAAGCGCGCCAAGAAAATCTAGTCCTTCGACCTCCTCGACAAAACTGAAAATATCGCCTCCTCGATTACAACCGAAACAGTGCCAACTCTCGCGCGACGGCGAAACATAGAAGGAGGGGGTTTTTTCGTTGTGAAAAGGACAGCGAGCCTTAAAATTCCCGCCGGCCTTTTCCAGTTTAAGGTAAGAACCGACCACTTCGGCAATCGAGAGTTTCGCTTTGATTTGTTCGGTCGAGCTAGACATCAAATTAATTACGGATTACAGATTACGAATTACGGATTGGAAACAAATGTATTTTTTACATTTTAATCCGTAATCCGTAATTCGTAATTTGTAATTGTTTTTTACTCCGCCGCAGCTTCTCCCGGCACTTGATAGGTCGCTGGAGTTTGTTCTCCTTCGGTTTCCCGGCCAAAGCCCTTGTCGAGTCCGGTACCGGCCGGAATCAACCGCCCGATAATGACATTTTCCTTGAGACCGCGCAGTTTGTCGAGCCCACCCTTGATCGCCGTGTCAATCAGCACCCGTGTGGTGTGCTGGAAGGACACCGCCGAGAGGAACGAAGCGGTCGAGAGAGCTACCTCGGAAATACCGAGGATGACCTGATCAGCCGTCGCCACCTCCCCGTCTTCGGCTTCCACCCGTTCGTTTTCCTCATGCAATTCGAGTTGCTCCACTAATTCGCCAACGGTAAACTTGGTCAGGCCAGGTACCTTGACCCGCCGTCTAGCCATCATCTGACGAATGATAATCTCGATATGTTTGCGCGCGATCGAAACACCCTGTAATTCGTAAATGGCGTTCGTTTCCTTAATGATATAGTCTTCCGTCTTGGTCTTGCCGGCCAATTTGTACAGTTCAGATAGATCGATCGAGCCTTCCACCAGTGGCTGGCCCTTTTCCACCTTATCACCCTTGGCAACGAGCAGGGTACGGGAAGCGGCCACCGTATAATCAATCTGTTCTCCCGCCTTGGCCGACTTTTTGCGGTGTTCGAGATCGGGCAAAATCGAAATGATAATATCGCGTCCTTCCGGTTTTACTTCCAACACTTCACCCGCCACCTGCGAGAGGGTCGCCTGATTCTTCGGCGTTCGGCGTTCAAAGATCTCTTCGACGCGCGGCAAACCACCGACAATGTCCCCCGCTCCGGTGCCGATACCGCCCGAGTGTTTGGTCCGCATCGTCAGCTGGGTCCCCGGTTCGCCGATC
>JAPLZN010000129.1 GCA_026395035.1 Candidatus Vogelbacteria bacterium
TTGCTTGTTTCCCTCACCTTGGCCACTGTTACCTCTGTTCGGGCGGGCAGCCTCTCGCCACTCACGGGCCCCGGCGCGAGCGGTTATACACTTTCCAATATTTATGATCGCCTAACTTCTAATGCCTCCGCTACAGCCGGCGATCACCCCTTTGCTCCGTCTGGTGCGCCGGCTGGTTCATTCCACACCCTGACCGAAATTTATAATTCCATTCCCACAATTGATGCCAGCAAACTTTTAACCAGCGCCACCTATCTGGGTGTAACCGGCACCTACGATGTCACAAATCTCACTGTCGGCAATGTTAAAAGCGGCACTACTTTTGGCGCCGGGCAGACCGGCACCTTGTTGCCCAATGGCGGTACAGCCACGGCGGCTGATGTGTTCAATGGAAAAACCGCGAACTTGACCGATGACTGGTCGCTCGATTCCGGTACCCTAAATTTGGCCTGCAATACCGCTACTTTTGACGGCACAGGCAATAACGTCGCTGATGGCTACGACGGTGCGGGTGACGGCACTAATCGCTGGTGTATAAAAGCAAGCACTAATTCGGCTGTGGCGGCTAATATTCTGTCCGGTAAAAAAGCTTGGGTAGATGGTGTGGAAGTTTCCGGCACAATGGCTAACATTGGCCAGCAAATCATCACTCCTGGCCTCACTAGCCAAACAATTACTCAAGGCTACCACGACGGCACTGGTTCGGTAGCGGGGGATGCCGATCTAACGGCCCCCAATATAGCCAACGGCGTAAATATTTTTGGTGTCACTGGCACCGGTTTAATTGCGGCTGGTAATGCGGGGGCTGGTTCTGTTTTAGAAACGGCTACTTTCAGCTCCAGTACGGCAATAAATGTTACGGGAACCATTCCTGTTAAAGCAGGTAATACTCTGGTCGCTTCCAGTTCGGCCCAAGGCACTTCGCTTGTTTTCACAATCCCGATGGGTTATTATAGTGGGGTTAATTCTGTAACTGTGTCAACCAGCTCGACTAATTTTCTCGCCGCCAATATCAGAAGTGGAACAAACTTGTTCGGCCTCATTGGTACCCTTCCCGTTTTTACCTTTGGTGATGCCAGTTCCAGCTATGTGCTTGGCACCGCCTCGGCGTCTGGAACGGCCCTGGTCAATCTATGGAACGGTACGCGCACCGATGGCGGTTTTGCCGGCGGTTCGCAGGCCAATGCGGGAGTAGATGATTACAACAATGCCAAAACACCAGCCACCGATCGTTATGTCGGCCCAGCGGGCTGGACTCAATGCAATTCGAGCGCTTATGATGCCGTTACGAACCCTGGCGGAAATTATTGCAATACGGGCGAATCTGGAGCTGATGCCAAAGACAATTCCACCGGTCAAGTCTGGAGCCTGCCTTGCAATGGAACTGGCTGTTCTTCTTTCTCCGACGCTTCACCGGGGGCGTATTATTGGGCGGCTACCTCTACTATCAATGCCGGTTTAACCGCGCCCGAACTTTGCTCGGCAGGCGCCCATGGGCGTTCCGGTTGGACTATTCCGCACCAAAAACAGTTAATGCAAGCCTATATAGACGGTTCTTATGGCAATCTAGAGGCCGCGGGCGTCAGTCGTTACTACTGGTCCGGCACGACTGTGTCGAACAGTACCGCCAATGCGTGGGTCACCGGCCTGTCTTACGGCGGCACCTACAACACCACGAAGTTGACGGACACCAACTACCTACGATGCGTCCGCTCGGCACCGTGAATTTTTGTCCTAGCGTAATCGCTAGGGCAAAAAACACGGCTAATTATATTTGAATTTCATTTGCATTTATTTCTTCGAATTTTTTTTGTTTTCCGCGTGCCAGTGCGGCGTTTTTGATTCTTGTATTGCGATTTTGTCTTTTGTATTTGGGTCATTGCGAGCGTAGCGAAGCAATCTTAATTTTGCGTTTTTTTCGAGTTACCTCCCTAACTTTTTGTATTGCCATACCGGACTCAGGTCCCGGTTTTCACCGGGATAAACTCCGTCCGGTATCCAGGCCCGCATTTCGTCATTCCCGCGCAGGCGGGAATCCATGACATTTTTTTTATCATGTTTTTTCAGAATGTGATAAAATATTACAAATGAAAAAACAATCAAAAAATAAAGCAATCGCAATCTTTGAGGGCAATCAAATACGTCGCCATTGGGACGATGAAAAGGAATTGTGGTATTTTGCTGTTTCTGATGTTGTCGCTGTTTTAACAAAAAGTGCCGATCCGGTCGCTTATTGGAGAAAATTAAAGGAAAGATTGTTAAAAGAAGGCGGAAATGAAACCGTGACAAAATGTCACGGTTTGAAAATGACAGCACCTGATGGCAAAATGCGTCTTATTGATGTCGCTGATACTGAAGTGATGCTCCGTCTTATTCAGTCGATCCCGTCACCCAATGCTGAACCATTCAAGCTTTGGTTGGCCCGTGTCGGTTATGAGCGATTGGAAGAAACTGCTGATCCGGAGTTAGCTATCAACCGTGCCCTAAAAACATATCTGCAAAAAGGTTATAGCCAAGAATGGATCAATCAAAGGCTTAAAAGCATTGAGATTCGCAAAGCTTTAACTGATGAATGGGAAAAGCGAGGGGCAAAAGAGGGTTTGGAATTTGCTATTTTGACGAATGAAATTACCAAAGCATGGACCGGTATGACGACGAAAGAGTATAAGAATTTAAAAGGCTTAAAGAAAGAAAATTTGCGTGACAATATGACTAATCTGGAATTGGTTTTGAATATGTTGGCGGAAACGGCCACAACTGAAATTTCCAATAAACGAGAACCAAAAGATTTGGATGAAAATAAAGCCGTGGCAAATGAAGGCGGAAGCGTGGCCGGCAACGCTAGGCGTGAAATAGAATCTAAGACTGGTAATAAAATAATCACCAGCAAAAACGCTAAAAATTTACATAGTAAAGATGAGCCAAAGAAATTAAAATAATCGAGAGTAAATTAAGAAGTAGTCTTCTGGCGGGTGAAGTACCTTACAGAGGTGTACGCTTAGTCCTAACGTTGATTGAGCGGCATCCTAAATGGGTGCTGTTTGTTGTTTCCTCGCCCAATCCAGCCATCCTATCAATTGAGTAGAAATTTCTTCCAGTTGCCGGGCAAAAGATTCAAAATGTTTAAGCCCTAAAATTTTTAGATCACAGGCTAGACGAAGATGAATTCTCAATTGTTCGAGACAAATCGCCATCTCCTCCAATGTCGTTGTTTTATTATCCAACGAATTGGCCTTTACGACCGAATCCATTAGACAAGAACTTTGCAACTTAATTTTTTGACCTAGTGTATAGCGATATTCTCGGGGAAATTGGCGAGTAGTTTTGTAGATTTCGAGTGTTAACTTGTAGGTGAGTTGAAAAATTGGCAGGTTATTATAACGCATTCCGTTAATATAATAACTCAGTTTACTGTTAATGTTAAATAAATCTTCTCCTCTGCGAAATTTATCGAAGTTTTTATTTGCATTGTCATTCCCACTTAGGCGGTAATCTAGGTTTTTGGTTGCATATTTCTGATTTCCCGCTTGTGTGGGAATGACAAAGAATAAATAAATTGTGGTATATTTAAATCTATAGAAAAGATTCGGGAGAGTCGGAATTTCGCCGCTTGCGGGCGGCGGGAGCGCGCTTTGATCCATTGCGGCCTTGCCTGGTTGGAAGGCATGAATTCTTTGTGTTTGTCATTCCGGGCTTGACCGGAATCCAGGATTGAATTTTGCGGTTTAATCCTGGACCCCGTTCTGCTACGGGGTGACACAATACAATTATTTCTAACCCCAGATCGCATTGCTTCGCACTTCGCCCTAGGCGAGGGCCGAACAAGGAGAATTTCTTTAAACGGCAAGGCATTATCTTCGGGCGTCAATCGTAACTACTGGTCCGGCACGACTGTGTCGAACAATACCGCCAATGCGTGGAACACCAACCTGTCTAACGGCAACACCAACAACAACACGAAGTTGACGAACACCAACAACCTACGATGCGTCCGCTCGGAAATGGGCGTAAAAGGCCATTTGGCTCTCCCGAATCTTTTGTATATTGCCCTTGTCATTCCAGGCTCAGGTCCCCGTTTTCACGGGGATATAACTAGGTACAATATAAGCTTCCTCGGCTCGGAAATGTGAAAGAAATACTTTCCCATTTCACTCGCCTTATTGTCGCTTATAAACTCCGGCGGGAATCTAGGTCTTTGTTTTCTTTTGGATAATGGTTTCCGATATCGGCCAGTCTTTGTTTCTTTCTTCCTGACATTTCTTTATAAAATCTGGTTTGATTTGAAAAGCGATTAATTCGTGCGGATTAGCCAGGTCGTCAATTTCTTTTGTTTCTAGATAATCTCTAATTAACCCAAAATTTTTACTCCATAATTTATATCTGAGCTTGAAAGTATTGGCGTGGCGGAAAAATCCAAAATAGGAATTTACCGTGGCTAAAATCTTTTCTATTTTTTCTAGCGGTGCTTCTTGATCGGCAAAGGGAAGTAATAATTGGCCAGTCTTTTTGTTGTTCGGGCTAGGAGGCCCATTCACCAATTCTTGATTAATTAAAAAAAGTTTTCGCTTAAATGCCCTTACTACTCGAGGTCGAACAAGCACTCGACCAGGTTTTACGATATACCCTAGCCAATCAACTCCCTTATCGACCGGTTGGAGTATTTGCTTTTTAAAATTTAATTCAAGCCCCAGTCGTTCTTTGACAAAAGTATTAATTTGACCGACCCAGGCTTTTAATTGTTCTTTGTCTTTTGATAAGAATAAAATATCGTCGACATAACGTATATAGTAGGCACTTTTTAACTGGCGTTTGGCGAATTGATCCAGTTCGTTGAGATAAACATTGGCAAAAAATTGGGAGGTTAGATTGCCGATCGGCAGGCCCTGATTCTTGGGAACATGGAACAGTGATTTATGCGGTGGGATTCGGTCGAAAAGTGCTTTGTCGCTCTTGCTCGTAAAATCTAAGGTTGGATCATTGAAAATAATGAGTTTGGTTAGCCAAATTAGTTCGGGATCTTTTATGAATTTGCTTATTTGAGCAAATAGAATATCTTTTTGCAGACTCATAAAGAAGCCCTTGATATCCAGATGAAGAAAATAAGCCTTTTCACGGCCATTTTGCGTTATCTGACGTAGACATTTTTTAAGGTAATTTAGTGACGGATGGATTCCTTTGCCCCGTCGGCAGGCAAAAGATTGGGCGATAAATTTTGGTTCAAAAATTGGTTCTAGAAAATTGTATAACAAATGGTGGACAACCCGATCTCGAAAAGTGGCGGCAAAAACTTCCCGTAGGGTTGGGGAGGTTACGACAAAACAGATTGAACGGCTGATCTTGTAAGATTTGCTCTGTAACTCTCGCTCTAATTTTAGAATCTCCGCTTCCAAATTCAATTCAAATTTGGCGGCGTGGTAGGTGTGGCGTTTATTTTCTCTGCAGTCTAAATAAGCTCGATAGAGCCTTTGAAAATCAAATAAACTGCCGGGATCGTCTCGGGGGGGGGGTGACTTCATTAGTAGTGTTAATTATAACCCCATTTGGGTTATTTTCTGTTCTTCTGTTTTGTCATTCCCGGGAATCTAGGCTTTTGGTTTGATAGCCTCTGGTTGGATACCGGCCTCCGCCGGTATGACAATGCAATGGGCAGGGCATCTGTGTCCCCGTTGCAGAACGGGGTCCAGGCCTGTGTTTATACACCTTTTTCGTTTGTATTGCTATTGTCGGGATGATAAAATAGTTACATTTATACAGATAAGAGAAATGCTGAAAAGAACGCGACCTAAGCGATATTTTGCATCTATAATTTTCACTGCCATCGTTTTGGTTGCAGTATCTTTGGGTGTAAATAATGTTTTGGCATCAGAAACGGAGGGTACGATTGATGCTTCGAATAAGCATGCGTGGTCAGAAAATGTGGGCTGGGTAGATTTTGGTACAACCGAAGGCAATGTCCATGTCACTGATTCGGTTCTAACTGGTTATGCTTGGGGCGAAAATGTGGGCTGGATATCCTTGAATTGTTCCAATGACACCTCGTGTGGGACGGTGGATTATAAAGTAGTCAATGATAGCAACGGCAATCTTTCCGGTCAGGCTTGGTCGGAAAATGTCGGCTGGATAATTTTCAATCCATCCGGCGGGGGAGTGTCAATTAATTCCGCCGGAGAATTTCAGGGGACAGCCTGGGGAGAGACGACCGGCTGGATAGTTTTTAATTGCGCCGAAAACAGTTCCTGTTCGGTGGTTAGTTATAAAGTTAAAACTGATTGGCGACCGGTCTCGGCGCGGGGGACTACGCCTGGGGCGACTCCTGATTCCAGCACCAACACCAGCTCTTCGCATTCTTATGGTTCTATTATTTCCAATTGGGCGCGGTTGCTGGGTTTGAATCAGCCCAAGATTGGTAGCTCTACTATTTTGTATCCTGAATTGCTGGCGGTAAATCCACTGGTGGAAAAAATTACCAAGAATCCATTGGCGGAAAAGGTAAGAGAAATAGTCAAGATCGTCGTACCTGATTTTGTTCAGAATACTTTATCCGGGGGTGAGCCCGTTGTACCTTCCTTGCGTGATTTGTTGCCGAAAAAAGCCCCTCTTTCATTGCGGGGAAAATGGAATATTATGCCGACCGAAGCTAGTAAATTTGCTCTAGCGCCCTTACCGACCGAAACTCGACTTTTGGCGCAAAAATTTCCCGAGCTAGGCAAAACTTTTGCTAAAGTTGGGATAAACAGGATGGCCGATGTCGGAAAACTAGCAGCCACTAGTCTGGAATTGCCGGGCTTATCCACTGTTCTAGGGCTGGCGGAAACAAAGCAGGTCAATGATCGTTTGTTGACGGTGGGAATACCGATTGATCGTCTGTCGGGAACAGCTAAACAAAAACTGCCCAGCGATATCGTTTTTGTCCGTTCATTTGGGGAAACATTGGATATAAATACCAACTTAACTTTTGATAATTTGGGCCACGCTAAACAGCAGATCAATGTTACGACCGGTAAGTCGCTTAGTTTGGTGGTCAAGCCGGAAGCGCCGGTGCGCGGTGTCAAGGGTTATATTGTTTTAACCAATCAGCCGGATAAAACGGCAATGCGCTTGCCAATGAGTTCTCTTATGGCCTCGGCGATTTTTGCGGTTCCGAAACTGGCTTACGACCAAGAGCAGCCGATCACCAAAGACACAAAGTTCGTTTTGTCGTCGTTTGAATATACCGATCCTGATCATGACGGCATCTATACAGCCGAAGTCCAGGCCCCGCAGGTAGCTGGGCAGTATGAAGTAATTACCGTAATGGACTACCTTAACCCTAAAATGGGAGCCAAAGAAATTCGGCTGATCGCAGTGGTTGACCCGGAGGGCTATGTTTACACCAAAACTGGCAGCTTGGAGGCGAATGTTCCCGGTGCGACAGTCTCTCTATTCTGGTTAAACCAAAAGTCGGGTCAATTTGAATTGTGGCCGGCAAAAGAATATATGCAAAAAAATCCCCAACAAACCAATGTCCGGGGTAATTATTCGTTCTTGGTACCGGAAGGCAAATATTATTTGGCAGTCGGTGCGTCCGGTTATAAACCCTATCAGGGTGAGCAATATGATGTGGCGGAGGGGAATAGTATTCACGCCAATAATGAGCTAGTCTCAACCGGTTGGGGTTGGATCGAATGGTAAATGATCCTGATTGGCATTTTCATCATCCTCGTGCTTTTCTTGTTGTATCGGCTTTATGGTCGGAGAATTAGGGTTAAGATTTCAAGTTGATAATATTTCTTTGTGTCATTCCTGCGCAGGGGAATCCAGGATTAAATCACTAAAAACTAAAATGATAAAAAATAATTTAAAAATATGCAAAAAACTAGGCTAAGTTTCATTCTAATTGTTCTATTGTTGGCTTCTAATTTTCTGTGGGGATTTTTCTATTTTATGAATCGATCGGAATTGGTTACCTTGCGCTCGCAAGCCCAAAATCAGGAGACCAACGCGCAAGTCGTAACCTTTACTCGTTTGTTTATTAATGACGTACTAAAAGCGCACGGGGAAGTAGTTTTTGATAAACGGCTCGAATTAGAGAATGCGGTACGAGCTTTAAAAGATCAAACGATCTTGGCGCAATGGGGTAAATTTATTAACGCCAAGGATGAATTGACCGCGCAGACTGAAGTTAAAAATTTGCTTGGTATGTTGGTTGATAAAATAACGGTAAAATAAAAAAAATTATGATAAAAAAGATATTTATATACCTTGCCATCATTTCAATTTTTTCGGGGTATGGACTAATTTCGGCAATTCACGTCGGGGCAGAGGAAAGCGGGACCGCTACTACTACCGACGAATTGGTTCCCAATATAATTTCTTCCTCTACAGATTCAGTATTGGTTGCTAGTTCTAGTCTAGATGCTTTGGGCGAGCCACTTGCTACAAGTAGCGACTCATTGTCGAAGATAGGAGAGGCAACAACGACAGCAACGACTTCGGATCAAATTAGCTCGGATGATATTGAGGTGGCGGCAACTTCCACGGGTGATATCAATAACAGAGTACAAAAAAGTGCCACCTCGACTGACATCGGGGAAGTGGAAAAAGAGGCGACAAGCACCTTACCAGTTGTGCAACTAAAATCATTAGAGGAGAATATCGCTCCAGCCGGAGAAATTGTTTCAGTCTCTCCAAATTCTGTGGTTAATGGCGTTGTCCCGATTAAAATTCAGATATCGGATTTAGGTTCGGGGCTAGCTAATATTCTCTTTTATCTTTCAGACAACAATGGTACTTTCTTGGGTGAAACCAGCCAGCAGGATGCAGATGGTTTGTACACCATTGAGTGGAATACAAATCGCACCAAGTTTTCAGAATATGGCCCGCATTATCTTTATGCTGCCATTTTAGGGGTTGGAGGTGCGGCATATAATTCTGCTTGGGTGCCGATTAACGTTGGACGGTAGAAGATTCCAACCGATGTGACTTATTTTGTGTCGTTCCGGGCATGACCCGGAATCCAGAATCAAATCACTAAATACAGTTCTGGATTCCCGCCGGAGTTTATCCCCGTGCAGACGGGGACCTGAGTAGGGAATGACAAATGCGGATGCCAAGAATAACAAAGAAGTTCAATTATGAACAACAATTTTTATAAAATATCAGTATTTACCTTATTTAGTTTTGCCGTTTTGTTTTCTGCCAGTAGTGTCATCGCGGCAATAAATATAACGGCACCAGGGGAAGGCGAAACATTGTCCGGTCAAACTTCTTTGAGTGCTTTTGCTTCCACAACAGAGGCAAGTACTACTGTCTCTAGTGTTATGTTCTATTACCTTTCCGGAACCGACCCTGTTTTGATCGCCGAACAAACTTCAACATCTTCACCAGATAACTATTCTACCGTCTGGGACACATCCAATATCTCCGATGGGCCTTACTCTCTTTTTTCTGTAAACTTGGATAGTGTCGGGAATCAATCGACCTCGACCAGTGTAATGGTAAATATCCGTAACGCTATTGACCAAAGTCAGCCGAATCCGCCAACTGGTTTTCTTGTTTCTCCTCTCGCTGGTATTACGGCCACGACAACAATACCGATCAGTGTGCAAATTACAGACGCTGGTTCTGGCTTGGCAAATATTCTCTTTTATCTTTCAGACAACAATGGTACTTTCTTGGGTGAAACCAGCCAGCAGGATGCCGATGGTTTGTATACGATAAATTGGAATCCGGAGACTAGTGGGGTGTTAGATGGAGAACATTATCTTTATACTGCCCTGCTTGGGACGGATGGGGGAGCATCTAATCCGCCTTGGGTCTTGATAAAAACGGATAATAATAAACCCGTTGCTTCGTTTACTTATGATCCAAGCGGGCCGACAAATGGCAACGTAACGGCCACTCTTATTCCCAATCGACCGGTTACCATTTTAAATAATAGTGGAACTACGACTTATACATTTATCGATAATGGGTCGTTTCGGTTTGATTTTGTCGATGAATTAGGAAGAACTGGTTCGGCCACAGCGACGGTGTCTAGTATTGATCGCACCGCCCCAGTCATTCCTGGCTTAAGCCCAATTGGAGGCAGTTATGTAAATGCCTCGACTTCAATTGTTTTTCAAGATGCAGATCAGACTACCCCACAATGTTCTCTATTGGGAAGCATTTGGGGTTCTTGCTCAGCAACATCTTTTGGGTCGCTAACTGGTTTTTCGACACTGCCCGATGGTCGTTTTACTTTGAATATTAAAGCGATTGACGATGTTGGTAATGAAAGTACGACGAGTGTTGACTACATCAAAGATACTATCACCCCGACGATCGTTTCTGCGGAAACTCAAACTAGTCGGTCTATTCTCCTGTCTCTTAATGAAGCGCTCCTAAACGATTCGATTGTATCGCCGCAAAAATCTGATTTGAGCGTTTTTTCTATCCGCGATGGATCTAGGGTGGATTTGCCGATTGACAATATAATTTACGCTGATAAAAAAATCACAATTAATTTAACTTACGATATTAAAGCGGGGGATCAAATTAATTATCTTGTTCGGTCAGAAAGCAATCTGTCAGATTTAGCGGGTAACATATTTAACGCCGGGGCAACTTCGACGGGTATTGTTGTAAATAAACTGCCTGTCCCGCCAATTAGCGTCTCAGTCGTAGCTAATTCTGGCGGCGGAGGCGGGTCGTCCGGGAGCTATGCGGCGAGGATAATCCCAGCGCCGGTTGTGTTAAATGTTTCGAGCACCACACCTTTTTCTGGCCAAGTTCTTGGTATTGAAACATTTTATTTTTCTCACGATTTAATGTTTCCGATTAAGAAAGCTGATGTTAGAGAATTACAGAAAAGATTAATGAAGGAGGGTTTTATGGCTACTTCGACTGTCACTAATTACTTTGGGCCAATAACCCTGAACGCCGTTCGGCGATATCAAAAGATTCATAATTTGCCAATGACGGGCAATCTTGGTCCTAAAACTAGAGCCGTCCTCAATGGCGGGATGACAAGTTCCGTTTATCGCCAACTACAGATTGATAATCTGCTCAAAAAAATTCAAAATCTTCAATCTGAACTGGCTTCGTTAAAATTAAAGACCAAATAATTATTGGGAGGCCAGTTTTTGTCCGTGGTGCGCGCATGGGTGGGAGCCCGCCGGTACTCCGGCGGGCTGGGGCAAGCACACCCTGTCTTTATGATCTGATCCAACAAAGCACCCCGTGCAGACGACGAAGGGCATTTCCGCTAGGGCTGGCCTGATTAAATGAACGCCGCCGTGGTCGAAGGCACAGGATATTAAAGAAGCGAAGCGGGTTAACTAACCTTTCTGATGAAAACAGGGCGAGGGGTTGGCGACTCCGGTCGGCCGAGCCCTGCCGAGGCGAGGAGGAGCTGGGGAGAGGGTTCGCCCTCTCCCCATAAAGAGTGCGCCTGGCCGCCTTCAAGCGGCCTAAGGGCGCAGACCGAGCAGGATAGGCGCGAGTAGCCCTAGCGGAAATGCCCGACGGCGGATGCCGAGGGTGCGATTTAGCAGGCCAACCGGTCGAATACCACGTACTCTCGAGAGGAAGCGCTCCGGCCCGACCCCGGCTGGACCGGAAGAAGAAGCGAATGTAAATAAACCACAACAAAATATATCACTCCTAGCTTCTTCTGCAGGGCCAAGCCGGGGTTCCCCGCCTAGCCTTGTTCCGTTTCCTCATCCGCACTCAACCCCCCCCGCGAAAAGATTTAATTGGGCACGGAACAGGGCGCAGGCGGTGGCCGGCCGAGAGGCCGGAGGGCCGGAGCGCGACACGGTTAAACTTCTTCATCTTCATTGTTTTCAAAATGTGTTCGGATTTCATCATATAA
>JAPLZN010000121.1 GCA_026395035.1 Candidatus Vogelbacteria bacterium
CTCCGGGGGAACTTCCTTCAAATTTTTCGCCTTATCGATAAAAAGGATTCCTTCCAGATGGTCGGTTTCGTGTTGGAAGATCTGAGCTAGAAGGCCCTTGCCAGTACGGACGAACTTGTGGCCTTTTTCGTTGTAGGCTTCGACTTGGGCAGTATTGGCTCGTTTGGTTTCGCCGTAAATCCAGCGAACGGACAGACAGCCCTCTTCCATTTTGGATCTTTCTGCCGAGAGTTTTTTCAGAACGGGGTTGATGAAAACGATATTGTTTTCTCGATCACCAGGCAGGGCCTTGCGCGACACGATAAAAATACGAAGCGGTACGCCGATTTGCGGAGCGGCGATCGCGACGCCATCTTCTTCCGCGTTGAGCGCCGTGTTCATTTCCGCCAGGATCTTGTTCAATTTTTCGGTCCCGATCTCTTCCTTGGGTACCTCTTTGGCTTTTTGGCGCAGAACCTGGTCATTTACATTTACCTGGACAATCTTGATCATAATTTAATTATCATAGCATAAAATACTTGACGATTTCAAGACTCAGGTGTCAAGGTTTTTCCACTCATCACTCATCATTAAATAATGCTTTCCGGTTCGATTTCGATTTTCCAGTCGGGGGTTAGACTGCGCAGGCGAGACAAGAGTTCCTGTTCGACCCAGGCGGCAATCGGCAGTTTAAGCAGACAACGCATTTCAAATCGTCCATGGCGGTCGGCGTGGTCGGTTTCGTAGACAAGCGGTGACCAGCCAGATAATAACTGTTCTAGCTCGCTCATTTTTTTGCGCACCTCTTCCGGCTCGCCGGAGTGGGAAACGAGAACGAGAGTTTTAAATGGCGGATAGCCGAATTTCATCCGTTCCTCGATTTCTTCCCGGTAAAAGTCGATCAAGTTACCGGTGGTCGCGTAATGGTATACTTTTTCATCTGGATTGTGCGTTTCGATCACAAAGCGCTGGCTGGCAAATCCTCGAAGGTGAAGTAGGGCGCTGAGGACTTTTTCGCTAATGCGAAAATCCGGAACGGAAAAAATTGCGTCCAATCCGATTACGGCGACGGTCGGCACTTTTTCGGATAGCGCGGACAACATTACTTCCGTACCGAGAAGAATTGCCGCCCCTTTTGTCCCAAGAAACTTTTTGACGATTTCCACTCTCTTGAGCGGTTTGGCTGTTTCGCCGTCGAGGCGGAAGATCGGAACCGCCGGGTACATTAGGGCCAGCTCTTGTTCCGCTTTTTCGCTACCGAAGCCCAATAGGGAAAGACGCCAGCTTCCACAAGCAGGACAGGTGTCTTCCACGATTCTCTCCTGGCCGCATTTATGACAGAGGTAATAATATTTTTTTTTCTTATGGTCTTTATGCAAAGACAACGGGCTCTTACAATTCTGACAATGGACGACCTGGCCACAGTCGCGGCAGATGGTGATTGGAGAAAGGCTTTTTCGGCCACAATAGATAATGGCTTTTTCGTGCGCGGCAAATGAATCGGTGAGAATTTGGAAAAGGCGGTCACCGATTGCCTGGTCGGACTTGTCGCTCGAATTGGCAGCGTGTGTCGAAACGATCATTTGCTCGGCGGTGGAAACTGACCGATATTTTAATCCGGACAAATGCGCCAGATCGCCCCGTTCCGACCGGAAGATTGTTTCGGTCCGTAGGACCAAATCGCCGAAGATCAGTCGAGCGCCAGTGGCGACGGCTAATTTTTCCGCCAACACGCGGTAGTCGAGATAAGGCCGGGCAATGGTCCGGTAATGACTGCTACCTTCGTTCTCAATGATGATCGTCCGCAAGTCTTCCCGCGGTAGGCAAAGAAAATTCGGCGTGGCGATGACCAGGATTGGATGATCGATCGAGAGTGCTCGGGTCCAGTTTTGCTGGATGACTTTCTCGGTCAGACCACCGGAGAATGTTACTGTATAATCGGCGATGCCCGGAAAAGAGTGCGAAAAATAATCGACCTCGGCCGTACTGGACAGACATAAAAAGACAGATTCTTTCTTGGCGAAAGATTCTCGGATTAGGGCTTTGTAATAGGAGAGCCGCTCAGAGGAATCATCTTGTAGAATAAATTTGTGTTGTTTGAGAGTCCCGTTACCTGGTTTTTCCGTTTGGTTTTTTCCCGAAATATTGTTCGGTGAAGAACCGCTTAGGATTGATCGGGGGACAGTGGTGCTAATCGTTTGGCCCAGTGTGATGGCAAAATGGTCCGCGGTCGCTCGGCAAGCACTGATGAATTCCGCCGTAAACAAGCGAGAATGTTTTAGTGAACCGATCTTTTTTAGTGAAAAAGTTGAATTTTTAAGCTCGGATTTCATTTCTTCCGCCCGTCGGGATTCGATCACCAGGGCTTCGAGGTGACCGGATTTGATCGGGACCGAGATGACAGCTCCTACCGGCAAGTTGTCGGCGGAAAAATAGGATAGTTCTTCTCGGAATACTCCCTTTCCGATGGGGGCGACGGTGATGATAAACATTGATTCCAGTATACCTAATTTGGGGCGATTATCCACATGGCCGGCCGCGTTTTACACAGACGAAATGAGGCTAAATGTAGTATAATTAATAAATAGATTCTTATATGGATTTGACCAGAGAAACCGAGCGGCTGCGGGCGGAAGGCGAGGGGAATTCGGGATCGATCAATGAGCCTCGGATGAGGGATGGACCGCAACCGGAACCGACTTCCCGTTTGGCCAGTGAATGGCCGGATAGTTCGTTTCAAAACCTATTCCATTTTGGACTGGGGGTTTTGTGTTTACTAGTTCTTTTTTATGGCTCGAAAAGTTTTTCGTTTTCAGTGTTTCATTCTCAGGTCAACCGTTTTTTGACCGCGGTTGAACGGGGTGGAACGATTGTGGCCGGGAATATTGGGATTGGGACGAAAATTTCAGTTGAGATCGCGGCCGAGGGCCTTCCGTCCGGAGCCAAGCGAATAGCCCAGCGTTGGGTTTCTCCTCTTGGACAAACGGCCAACGGTTTGTCGGCCGAATATCGCTCAGGGGCGGAAGTGATTGCCGAGTTGAAAAAAGTGCCGCTGGCTGGTCGCCGTTCGATTTTGTCGGCCGGGGGTGAGTTTTCCAGATTATTCTCCTCTTTCAATCTTGGCTTGTTGAAGTTTGGCGAAACGGGGCGGGACAAAACGATTGAGGCCTGGTTATTGACCGGCCATAGCGCGGGAAAATATTTCGGAGCAGTTGGTGATCTCTCGGTCGCTACTCTTGAACCCGTTCAAACGGTGGGCATCGGGGCAATAAAAGGACAACAATTGGCCAAAAGCCAATTCTCCGCTTCCCTAACAGGAATTAGCGAGTTTTTCTTGATGGGTTTTAAAAATGCCTATTCATCGGCTCGTGATACGGTGGTCGAAACTAATTCTCGGGTTGTCGGAATTCGATCGCGGGTCTTGGCCAATTTGAATTCGTGGAAAAATAC
>JAPLZN010000149.1 GCA_026395035.1 Candidatus Vogelbacteria bacterium
ACTGTGGTCAACATCATGTTCATAATACCGATTCCACCCACGACCAAAGAAATTCCGGCAACAAACACCAGAAACAACGTTAGGGTTTGGGTCACCGACGAAGCCGCGGAAACGATATCCGATTGGTTCAAAGTACTGAAATCGGCCGAATTCGGGTCGGCGATATGATGGCGTTCAAGTAAGATGTTGGTCGCCGCCGTCTGCAGGTCGGTCATGGAATTCTGATCAACCGCCTGAATACTGATACTCGAAACATAGAACCCGTTCGCGCCGGCGCCGACCAAATAACGCTGAGCAACGGAGAGCGGAATAAAAATTCGATCATCTTGATTATTAAAACCCGTCCCCCCTTTCGTCGCCGTTACTCCAATAACCGTAAATTCGAGTCCTTTAATCCGGATCGTCTGGCCAACGGACTCAGCCCCAACCCCGAACAGATCGTCCCGAGTGGTCGGACCAATCACCGCCACTTTTGACAAGCCAAGATTTTGTTCGTTGCTAAAAAAAGTTCCTTCACTAATCGTAATACTCCGCACATCGGAATAAGACGGAACTGTTCCCACCACTTGAGTATTAGTATTGTTGCCGCCGACGATCACCTGCTGACGAGTCGTCAGATCGGGGGCCACCGCCAAGGCGAGAGTCGTCAAACCCTGGGACAAGGCGGTGACATCGGCATCGTTCAGGGTCTGGGCATTGCCCCGGCCGGCCGACACTTGCTGTCCCACCCCACGGGGTGCGCCCGGCTGGATCAAGACCAAGTTGGATCCAAGTGATTGGATACTCGACTGGATCGAATTGGAAGCACCGGCGCCAATCGCCATCATCGCGATTACTGAAGCAATGCCAATCACAATACCAAGCACGGTCAAACCGGATCGAACCTTATTCGACAAGAGGGCGGCGGTTGTTTCGTGAATTAAGTCTCTAAACTTCATTTTATTATTTAACCATAGTGGCGTGGCGACGGTTAGTATTCTTCCGATCTTCAACAATGTTACCGTCTTTAATATGAATTATGCGAGCGGCATGTTCAGCCACATCCTGCTCGTGCGTAATGAGCACGATCGTACGACCTTCTTTTTCGTTTAACCGTTCCAAGGTCCCCAAAACAATCTCCCCCGTCTTGGAATCGAGGTTGCCCGTTGGCTCATCAGCCATTACCAGCTTGGGATCATTCACCAGGGCCCGCGCGATCGCTACTCGTTGCATCTGACCACCCGACAATTGATTCGACAGATGGAACCAGCGGTCTTCATCCAACCCAGCCGAACGCAGGGCGCGTTTGGCCTGTTCATCCCGCACTTCCGGACGCAAACCGGCATAGATCAACGGTAACGTCACATTTCGCAATACTGTCGCTCTTGGCAATAGATTAAAAGACTGAAAGACAAATCCTATTTTCTTGCCCCTAATCTCCGCTAACTGGTCATCCGAAAGTTTGGATACGTCCTGTCCGTCTAAAAAATACTGGCCGGAAGTGGGGACATCGAGGGCGCCCAGAATATGCATCAAAGTCGATTTACCGGAGCCGGAAGGTCCCATAATCGCCACAAACTCCCCGTCAGTAATGTGAAAGGTAATTCCCCCGAGGGCGACCGTTTTATCTTCGCCGTCCCCATATATTTTAGTTATTTTTTCACACTTGATCATAAACTGAATCTTTCGCTTTTTACTGGTATAACTTAACCCCCAAAACCCCTTCCGCCGCCAATTAATTGCCTGGTTTGCCGGCCCGCGCCAGCCGCCGGGCTGGCGCTACCGGCTCCACCGGTTTGCCCGGCCGGGCTCGCCGCTGATGTCGCGGTCAGAGTCCTGGCGACTACGTAATCCCCCTCCTTCAATCCCGAGACAATCTCCGTTAAATTATCGTTCGACTGACCGGTTTTCACGCGAACCTGGGTTGGCGAGATACTGGAAACTACCGGCGTCGGGCCACTGGGAACGGTGCCGGGCAAGGTCTGAACATAAGAACCGCGAAGATTAGACTTCACCGCGCTCGCTGGGACAACCAAGACATCGGGCCTGGAATCGGTCACAATTGTCACCGACGCGCTCATTCCCGGTTTGATGCGTTCGTCGACGCTATCAATCGACACTTTAGTGTCATAACTTACCACCCCCTGGGTCACCGTTCCGATGCCGGCAATCTCCGTCACGGTCCCAGAAGCCGTAACCCCCGGCAAAGCGTCGAATTTCAAAATGGCCTTATTCCCGACCTTAACTTTGGCCACATCTATTTCGTTAAGTGGAATTTGGGCAATCTTCTGGTCGGAAATGACTGTCGCGATCGCTGTCCCATTACTGATCGCATCTCCCTTAGCGACAGCCAAAGAGCCAATCACCCCATTGATTGGAGAAGAGATCGAATAATCCGCCAAAGACTGTTCCTTTTGATTGACCGCCAATTCTTGAGTCCGGCGATCCGTCACCGAACCACTCTGACTGTCTCCCAAACTGGAGTTGACGGAAACAAGGGATCGCTTATCGGCAACGAGTGTATTTTTCGCCGACAATAGGTTGGCGGAATCGGTCGACACCGTGTTGAAAGAAGAATTGGTCGCGGTAATCGCCGTATTGACCAAGGTTAGCGATCCAATCTCCCGCGCCTTGAGATAGTTGAGCAGGTCCAGCATATTTTTCACGGCTTGAACTAGTTTTTTAGCTGAGCCATAGGCCTCGTCAAGGGATTTTTCAATCTGAGTCCGATCACTACCAGCACTCAAAACCGAATAGTTACTCATTGAAGACTGAAAATCCGTTTTGGCCGTCAAATAATCTTTTTTGGTCGCACTCAGCTTGTCCGACATATCCGGGCTGACATAGATACTCCCCTGCTGATTACTGGTTGTATAAAGATAACCGCCGACCGCGTACAGATTGTCTATCTGATCGAGTGCCGCGTTTCCGTCGTTATAAGTTTTGGTGATCGAATTAAAAGCGGAAGAATAATCCTGATCGATGGCATTTTGCGCGCTGGTCACCGAATCACGCGCCTTGATTAGGGTCGTTGGGTCACCGGAAATCAGTTTAGCATAAGAAATTCGAGCATTTTCCAGATCAAAAGCGGCATTCGCGGCATCGCTACCGCCAATCTGAGCAATCGTGGCCCCCGTGCCAACCCGATCGCCGACGCGATAGCCGACCCAACTGACATTGCCACTTACCTTACTGGTCAAAGCGATTTGATTGACGGCCGAAACCTGACCGGTCCCCGAAACAGTCGAAACAAGTGTCTCCCGTCTCACCTGGGCAAAAACATAGCTCGTTCCGCTCGAACTGCCCGCCAACTGCCGATAGATAAGATATCCCCCGAGGGCGACCAACAGGAAAAAAACCAGAGACAGCAGGCGATGCGACAAAAGGTATGTTTTGATTTTAGCCATATTATTTTTTGTTGGTAGTGGACGCATTGCCCGGCAATGGAGGCAGAACTCTGATCAATTTTGCCTCAATCAACCCATCAGCATTAGGGACTCCGATCACCACCGCCGTTTCTCCTTCTTTCAGGTCGGTCGGCTTGATCAAGTCGCGAAAACGACGAACCTGAGTGTCATCCCCGACAATGACGATCTTCTCGACCTCTCCCGGACCACTGACGACGATCTGCGGTAAGGCGATCTTGATGATCTTACCGACCGTCCCGTGGCCACCGGTAAACTCGTCGCGAAATAGATTCATCATTCCTCCGCCGGGCCGTCCGCCGAAATTCCGTTCGTAATTGGCACTAAACCGATAGGAAAATTCCGCCTTGCGGAAACCGATCCGCACACCGACCGAAAAAATCGCCAAAAGCACTGCCACCAGAAGGAAGCCGTAAACTATATAGCGAAAGGTCTTTGAATTGAAAAAATCTTTCATAATTTTTTAATAATTAAATTTCGCCGATTTGCTAAGTGGCACAGCCGCCGCTAAATATTTTAGGGATTCAAGTATCACAAAAACCGACCCGAAGAAAAGCGCGAACGACAAGGCGGGTAAGGATTCGAGAATAGACAAGAAGAAGTCCTGTCCAAACTGGACGACGGTACCGGCATCCGTAAACAAGAGCGAAAAATAATCCAGCAATCCGGACGATCCGAGCGCACCGACAATTTCCGTCGTTGCCCAGGTAAATCCGCCAGCCGCCAAAACAAGCATCAGGGAAAACTCCCCGGTGCGAATACGCGCCCCGACCACTCTCTCCCGTTTTATGCGCAAACGGGTTTGTCCGGCCAAATCGGCCGGAATCTCCGAAACAGCCAGAGCGATCAATATTTTGCCTTCAAAATCATTCATCTTGGTTATATTACGATTAATCAAGTCTTCGCGGTGCATTCTTACCTCTTTAGTCTCCTGGGCCAAACATCTCTCGAAGTCTTGTCACCGCTCGACGATACTGGCTTTTGACCGTATTGACGGGACGGTCGAGAACAGTAGCAATCTCGGAAAACTCCAGCTGTTCATTGAGACGCAGAAACATCACTGACCGATATTCCGGCCCCAATTTCTCGATCGCCGCCAGAAGATTCTCCCTGGAGATTCGGCGATCGGCCAGTTCATCGGCGAGAGGAAGCGGATCGGCCAGCGAACTTTCAAAATCAAGTTCGTCTCCCTCTTCATCGCTGATTTTTGTTAAACGCGAAAATAAAAGCGGTTTTTTCTTTTTCAAATAATCGTAGGCGGTATTTTTCGCGATTTGAAATATCCAGGTTTTAAACTTCCTCGTCTGATCGAAACGAGCCAGATTACTCCAAGCCTTAACAAATGTTTCTTGCGTAATTTCCGCCGCCAAATCAGCCTCGGCTAAAAACCGGAGTACAAAAGAATAAACCGGCGACAAATAACGCCCGATCAATCTGTCGAGCGCCGCTTCATTGCCGGCCAGGTAATCACCGACCAATTGTTCATCGGTAAGATCCATCTCTTCAAACTAACATCTAGTAGGGCTGGAAACAAGGACTACTGTGGCGATAGGAAAAACAAATTTGGGGTGCCTACTCGGATTTGAGCCCCTACCGCCTATTCTTATTATAGGTGAGCGCCGTTTGAAAATCCCGATCTCGCCCCGGGCGGACGGGGATGAAAAGCGGGCGGTGTGATTCTGTTGCGGTCGATGGACCGCTCCTATTCCTAAAAAACAGCCACGGTGCTTTGCGCCTAGACCGCGACGGCCTGTCGC